>PBZS01000040.1 GCA_002730235.1 Gammaproteobacteria bacterium
TCGGGTTTTAGTGTCGATTTTGGGAAGCTCACCGCGATTAAATCGTGGCTCTCTCATTGGTTCGATCACACCATGCTCATTAACGAGGATGATCCTGAAATTGAATTGTTCCGGGGCCTCCATGACAAACAAATTATAAATTTGAGAGTAATGCCAAACGTCAGCATGGAGCGCACTGCTGAATTTATTTTTGAATATGTCGATCAGTGGATTCGAAAGCAGACCAATGATCGGGCATTCTTAGTTGAAGTTGAGTGCAGAGAAAACGAAAAGAACGCCGGTATTTATCGGTCCTGAAAGAGCTAGACGCGTCAATAAGAAAGTGTAACCGAAGCTATGGAGATGACACGTCCGAAGAGACAGCCTATCGCGATAGTCACTTTAAAAAATTCTCTCTTAGTTGATGGAAACGTCTGACGCCCCGCTCAAAGCCCCTTGTTAAAGCCACCGGTACTTCTGTCGTGTCAGACAGATCACGATACAACCGCCCCGCTAGCATTGGCGCAACGCTTGCATGAAATAAATACTTTCGCCTAGGTTCTACTGAAAGCATCTGTCCAAAACGCCCTGAATCTAGATGAATCAATGCCATCGATAGATCTGCCATCCATTCCCGATCCGTCATCCAACCCGTCAAAAACTCATCGAGACCAACGATACCGGGAGATCTCTCTCCACGACTCATCGCAAACTGACCACGTAGCACCAAAAAGATATCTGGGAAATCGTTTTCCCCAATCAAGGTTTCTCCAGGTATAAGAGTCTTGATCGCGGAGTTATCAAGCCAATACCGATATTCTTGTTCCGTCAACGCACCAAGGAATAGTTGCTGCTCAATCATTCGTAAGCTCCCAATGAATCGAAGCTTCTCCCTTCAATAGCTCATTCCTATCGACAACAAACCGTGTGCCTGAGCGTCCCACCAGACTACGAATCACATGAGCCCGCCCTGCTGGATCAAGACCAACCAACCAGTGATCAAGCCACATAAGTTGGCCTCGACGAGACAGTGCACGCGCCAGCTTCAATCGATTCATACCAAGAGGGCCCGCCATCGACAATAGGGCGCCAAGCGGAGCATTCAATCGATCGGGTAAGGATTCAATCCAATAACTCGCCTTCAAGGCCTGCAGGTGTATCTCGAGGGTTGATGGTTCAATACTAGACTCTATAAATAACCATTCACCAACATTTGAGACCTCAGAATCTCGAGGATGATCAAGCATGATGACCGAGTGAGCCAGAACCACGGGGTCAAGTCGTGCCACATCCATTCCTCCTACACGAACTAAACCTCGCTCAGGCGAAACTTGTCGAGTAAGTAAATGCTTGAGGGTAGATAAGCCAGCACCTTCTGCTGCGGTTATCCTGACCAAGCTATTATCAGAGCAATAGAAATTTAGTTGATCAAATAATGGCGTCCCGCCAGCGTGACGACGATAGATAATCCCCTCATATTGCACCTCTCCACCCAACGCCGATGAACGCCCTTTTGAGGTCACTTGCATCGTTGGTTGAGATTCTATGCTTACTGGCATTGCGGCACGTAGCCGTTCTAACATCAACAAGGCTGCGAGCGTCAAACCTGCCAGTACAATCGGTCGATTTTGGTCGATTGATGCAATTGCAGGAATAACGAGACTCGCAGCAATAACTGAACGACTAAACCGACTGTATTCAGCGACTAGTTCAATCCTCGCGATTACCCATTGACTGGCTTGGTCCCACACCTCAAGAACACGTTCGCGAACAGATGGCACCCCATCACGCGCTAATCGAAGTGATAACCAGCTCATCGGCTGATCAATCGCTGGTAGGTCGGGCAGTAATGTTTTTACATAGACCCAATACGCACCTGCGATTAAGCTGCCGGAAAATATCATCGATACCGCTAGGACGGGGGCTTCGAATAGCAAGATCAAGATAATCATCGCCAGGGCTGTCGCTAGACCCACTGGCCGCACATCAAGAAAGTGGCTAGCCAATTGATTTATGGCCCAGACTGATCCAGCTATTAATCCTGTACACCCCACTGCTACCGCCATGTAATTGTAGCTGAGTGAAAATCCAGAGGCTTCGATAGCGACTAGAGCACCTAGCCAGCTAGTCACCGATACAATTGATAGAAGTCCGACAACACACAAAACCCACATTACTCTTCGCTCTTCCATCACAGATGTATTCTCTAGGGAAGTGCGTGGCACATGATTAGAGATTAGGGGTATCTCAATATCGGGCGACATAGGTTGTTTGCGTTTAATCGCATGATCCAGCGATTCACCAAACCAAATGCGGAAGCTTGGATGAGCAAGTTTAACTACCCACTCGATAAGGCTATCATCAATTCCAGCTGCTGCCATCATCTGACGAATCGGCCGAATTAGCTGATTCCGACCAAGATCACCCAACCGAGGGATCAGGGCTACAGGGAGTCGGCTCTCAAATGAAATTTTAGTTTCTGCCACCAATTGGACTCGCAAAAATTCGCTTTCAGGAACTAAAAACCAGCCAGATTCTGGGACTGGCATCGACCCTACCTCTTGGTCCTCGATAAGTAGACGAAGGTAAGCCGAACCATCTTTCACCTGCCAAAGCCGATCCCGTGCCAAGCCCACAGACACTTTCCCAGCGCTCAAGTGGAATATTTGTGGTTCAGTCGAGCTCAATGACTCCGCCTTCCCATAAATCTGAAATACTTGAATAGACAAAGATACGACGATTTGCTGCAGCCAATCGGTTCAAAAGTTCCATTTGTCGATCAGCTGACATTGATGCAAGTGCATCAACCAAAATCAATGTACCTGCACCTTGAGCCAAGGCTCTTGCAACTTGAAGTGCGGCGGCTTCCGATGAAGAAAGTCCCTGATTATCTGGACCAATCTGATAGTCCAGAGATCCACCAAACCTTCTTCGCCAATGATGTAAGCCGATCAAATCCATTAGGTTACTGAAGTGATAATCGCCTATATCGCTCGCATCCCAAGCAAAATTACTGCGTAAGGTTCCTGGTAAAAATTCAGCTGTAGGTCCAAGTACCGAAATGGGCTCACCCTGACGTACCAATCGCTCACTCGCAAAGAGCAAAGTTTCAGGAGTCCTTGTTTTCAAAACGTGCACTCCTTTGCCCGAAACACTCAATAGATATTTGAGTTGCGCGATAACCTGACTCGGTTCTCGAATCGTTCGCACCTGCGGTGTATGCGTGAGCGCTGTTGCCTGTTTAATATGTCTGGTAGGCATCAAATCCAAAAACAAAAATCCGATACCAACAGCCCAAATTGCTGCAGATAAAGCCAAAATAAAGTCAAGGATAACCATACCAAAAATCGTAGCGAGCGCCAGAACTCGTCCGCCAACATCTCGCGATAATCGAGGTATCCAATCAGGTGCCAACGTTGCTAACGCTGCCTCCAAATCATGCCACTGCGAACGATGAATGAGTGTGATTGACGTATAAGTCGTCGACGCCAGAATCAAACCAATGAGTATCCAGAGAGGAGCCAACGTCACATCGGTTACTTGCTGTAAAATACTCACTAGAATAACGAGTAAGAGTCGAGCGAACACCACAAGCGCGAGGGCAAACCACTGAACAGTCAGGTTATGATCGGCGGTATCTGGCTCAAGAATATAACCGCCAACGGTAAATGCTTTCTTCCAGCGTACAAGGTGAAGCCTCGTATCACCATCAATGCTAATTACCCAACCTAAATATCGATAACGAACACGATGCAGAAGACCTGTTTTATCAACAAAAATTGAGCCTGCTAATGGTGGTTTCACTCGTCGCTCTTTCAGTTTATAACCAAGAGAACTAGCTTCATCGGCAACTGCTTCAAAAGTTGCCCCTGTAGCGATTAGCCCATCGAGTATTGCCGTCATGGATTCAAACTACGGCCTAAAAGCTCAAGTAGACGAACTCGGCCGCTGATAACTGTGACGTCACAATATTCTCCCGGTGATGGGATTTGTATATCGGATTCTGTGACTACCTGCTGTAACCGCACACCTTCATTGAAAAGTCGTTCCGCGAGGAGGCGACTTCCAACCCAGTCGCGAATATCTTGAATTGATAGAAGGTCACCACTTTCCGTGAACACCTGCCCCTCGAGATTAATATCCTGGCAGGCTACAGTCACTCTCTCACCGAGCACACGTGTCTTGATTGAAGATGGGACAAATAGAGCTACCTCAGCTTTAGCGGAAGTTCCGAGACCACGATGCGATGTCACAACTCCCAAGGCCGTCTCGGTATCCGCCACGCGAACCGCCCATAGACTTATGGCCCAGATCACAACTAATAGCGCGACGAAAGGCCATAACCACCACATCCGTCGTGGGAGCCCCAAACTATCGGTAGCCGACTGGCGAAACTCTTCAGCCACCTAAATTCCCCACAACGTGGACTCTAACTGGCCCACAACGTACCGAAACTTAAGCTGCGCGGCCTCGACATCTGCAAGGCCTTTCGTGTCCGGCTGAGAAAGTCTGATTTCAGCAGACATTGCAACCGCAAGAGCGATACTCCAAGATGATGTATGTTTTCGAGTTAGTGGCAGTTCAAGCCCCCAAACCGGCATAGTCACCTGCCAAAGCGAACTTCTTTCGGCTTCGAGGTACCATTCTGAGATTCCGAGCAATGCCCCGCTCCCTCGCACATGACCGCGACATTCAAGTTCCCCATCTAAAATTAATGTTGGATTAGGAAATAAAACGTCGATTCCTGGATCAAAGTAAACTCCCTGGCCGGAATCGACTATCCATTTGAGGTCTTGATTTTCAAGATGCGCTATCCAAGGGTTCACTCGCCGTCTCCAGTTGCAACCGATCCCATTGCCTCGATCAAAAGTAAGATCAAAGGTACTCTTTTACAAAACATACAAACTTAAACCTTTGGCCGCATTGCTGGGAACAAAATCACATCCCTAATAGACTGTTGTTCTGTTAAGAACATCACCAATCGATCAATCCCAATTCCCTCACCGGCTGTAGGCGGCAATCCGTATTCAAGCGCTCGCAAATAGTCATCATCATAGAACATGGCCTCATCATCACCTTCAGACTTCTGTGCAACTTGTTCCCGAAACCGTTCGGCTTGGTCTTCAGCGTCGTTGAGTTCACTAAAGCCGTTAGCTAGTTCGCGACCACCAATAAAGAACTCAAATCGGTCGGTCACAAAAGGATTCAGATCGTTACGGCGAGCCAACGGGCTGACCTCCGCCGGATATTCCGTAACGAAGGTAGGATGCAACAATCGTTCCTCAGCGACAGCCTCGAAGATTTCGATTTGTACCTTACCTAGCCCCCATGATGACTCGATCTCCAGACCCAGTGATCTAGCTAGTGCTTTTGCTTGCTCCAGATTATCTAAAATCGTATCTGTTGCTTTATCGCTATATTTCAAAATAGCTTCTTTCACTGTCATGGCATCAAATGGTTGATCCAGATCGACTTGAGAGCCATCCGCAAGGGTAAAAACTGTTTTACCGCACACTTTTTTTGCTACTTCACGGAGCAAGCCCTCCGTCACGTAAATCAGATCGCGGTAGTCCGCATACGCCCAATAGAATTCGAGCATAGTGAATTCCGGATTATGGCGTGTAGAGAGGCCTTCATTACGGAAGTTACGGTTAATCTCAAATACACGCTCGAAACCACCGACCACTAAACGTTTCAAGAATAGTTCGGGCGCAATACGAAGATACATATCGATATCGAGTGCGTTGTGACGCGTGATGAATGGCCGAGCCGTCGCACCGCCGGGGATAACCTGTAACATGGGCGTCTCGACTTCCAAAAATCCTCGCGACTCGAAGAAATAGCGTATTGCTGCTATGACTTTAGAACGTAAGGTAAAGACCTCACGCGTTTCCTGATTGGTCATCAGGTCCACATAACGCTGTCGATATCTAAGCTCAGTATCTGTCAAGCCCTTATGCTTGTCCGGCAATGGACGTAATGACTTGGTGAGAAGTCGTATCTCAGTCAAGTGAACCGATAGTTCTCCTGTATTAGTTTTAAACAGCCTCCCACTGCCACCAACAATATCGCCGAGATCCCAAGTTTTGAAGTCATCGTACATTCCATCAGGTAAATCAGCTTTCCTTGCATACAGTTGAATTCGACCACTGGTATCTTGGATGGTTAAGAAGCTGGCTTTTCCCATAATCCTTCGCAACATGATGCGCCCGCAGACTGCGACCTCTACGCGACCCTCGGTGAGTGCATCCCTTTCCATATCGCCGTGAGTATCCGTTAACTCAGACACCAAATGTGTTCGACGAAAATCATTTGGAAAAGTGGGTTGGTCTGAGCCTCGCAAAAGGCCCAGTTTCTTGTACCTTTCTGCGATCAGTTGGTTTTCGTCAACTTCGACTTCAGGATTGTCGTGTTTTGTCATTAAAGTCCCTGCTTCAAACTAGCCTCAATAAATGGATCCAAAGCTCCATCGAGCACTGCTTGTGTACTCGACGTCTCAACACCGGTCCGTAAATCCTTAATACGACTGGAATCCAACACATACGACCGTATCTGACTTCCCCAACCAATATCCGCTTTTGAATCCTCCAGCAATTGTGCCTCCACCCTGCGCAAATCCATTTCGCGCTCATACAACTTAGCGCGCAATTGTTTCATTGCAAAATCTTTGTTTTGATGTTGTGAACGCTGGCTTTGACATTGCACTACAATTCCGCTTGGTTCATGAGTAATCCGTACAGCCGAATCTGTTTTGTTGACGTGCTGACCACCCGCGCCCGACGCCCGATATGTATCGACGCGAAGACTTGATGGATCGATTTCAATCTCAACTTCGTCATCAATTTCAGGAGAAACAAAGACCGATGAGAAAGACGTGTGGCGTCGCGCTCCAGAATCAAACGGGCTCTTGCGAACTAACCGATGAATACCAGACTCTGTTCTTAGCCAGCCATATGCGTACTCACCTTGTACGTGAATAGTAGCGCTCTTGATACCAGCGACTTCGCCTTCTGATACTTCCACCACATCGACCCTAAAGCTGCGCTTTTCAGCCCAGCGAAGGTACATACGGAGCAGCATATTACCCCAATCTTGAGCCTCTGTTCCGCCCGAGCCAGCCTGAATATCGAGGTAACAGTTGTTACTGTCGGCTTCACCTGAAAACATCCGACGAAACTCGAGTTCGTCAAGTAGTTTCCGAAGACGCTCGAGCTCCTCGTCGACTTCGGCAAGACCGTCTTCATCACCTTCCTCAAGAAGCATCGCGGTTAGCTCTTTTTGGTCGTCTAGGCCTTGGTGAAGATCGTCGATGGTCTCAACCACGGTCTCAAGACGGGCCCGCTCACGGCCAAGTGCTTGGGCTGTATTGGGATTATTCCAGACGTTAGGATCCTCAAGTTCTAGATTGACTTCGTCGAGTCTTTCGCATTTAGCATTGTAGTCAAAGATACCCCCTGAGCACGTCTGTACGCGCCTTTAGGTCTGCCATCATTGCATTGCGAGCATTAATTTCCATGGAAGATCTCAGTGATTTATAAAAGCCGAGAGTCTACAGAATCTCAGACTTCTCGTCAGGCTGTTTGCGAAAGTGGTGTTGTCATCTCTTTGGTCACATCACCAATTGGCGCTTGGGGTCTGAAGCGTCTCATCAAGACAGCCATCAAAGGTGGGATGAAAAACAACACAAGTACTGTTGATAATAGAAGTCCACCAAAAACCACGATTCCAATCCCCCGATATAGTTCAGATCCAGCACCAGGAAATACAATCAAAGGTAACAAGCCAAAAAGGCTGGTTAATGTCGACATAAAGATAGGACGGATCCGATTACTTGTGGCTTCCAAAATAGCGTCCGCTGACCTCATGCCGTCATGCTGGATGTGCCAGAGCGTCTGCTCAACCATCAGAATCGCATTATTTACTACTACCCCAGTCAGAATAATAAAGCCAAGCATTGTTAGCATATCGAGTGGTTGATCTACAATCAGATTAAGTAGTACGAGCCCCAAAACACCACCTGTCGCCGCAATGGGAACGGTTATTAGAATAATGACAGGTAATGCGAAACTTCTCAAAAGTACTACTAACAAAAGATAGATAACTGCAATTGCTAAAATCACATTAGCTTGTACTGCATCCCAAGCTTTAGATAAATCGTCGGCTGCACCGGATAATTCGAGCCTTACACCATCTTTAGAATTAAGATTAAAAGGGACTACAACTTTCGAGTTAATCTCGGCAATTGCCGTTTCCAGTGGAATCGATTCATCCAACCGGAGTTGGATAGTTACAACACGTCGACCCGCCCTACGCAAGAGCTGATTGGGTGCCGACTCGATTGATAACTCGGCAAGCTGACCCACTTTTACCAATGAACCATCTCGAGCAATAACCGGAATATCTTCAATATCTTCGATTTTAGCTGTTTCGCGAGTTTGAGTTGTCAAAATCAGCTCAACCAACTCACCGCCTAGAGGAATTTCGCGGACAAGAATTCCATCGTTATAAACATCCAAAGATTGAGCAAAATCTCTGGCTGATACCCCAGCTCGGGCCAACGCATCTGGATTGGGCCTGACGACAAGTTCAGGACTGACCGCATTCTCAGATGGCCGAACTCGGACCTGATGCCCCGCCTTTCGTGGAAATAATTCACCTACCTGACGACGTATGAGACGAAACGCTGGCTCCACTGTCTCATAATCGGGCCCCAACACATCAATCAAAATACCCCGCGATCCTCCAACAGATCTGCCAAAAAGTGAGGCCTGTGTCACGAAAGCCCTTGCACCCGGCGCTTTGGATACCGGTTCCGCCAAAACAGGAATCAATTCACGAATCCGTCCAGCATCTTCGGTCGCCGCACCAGCAAAAGCACCACCGTTATACGCAACAAAGAAGAAACGATCGATGCGGGGCAATTTCTCAGGATTTGGCTTTTCCCACAAAGGACGTGCGACGTCTTCCATCGATTGTGCAAAACTCAAGGTGGCTTCACGGGTATACCCGGGCGGAACTGAAATACGTCCGAAAACGAAATTTCGATTCCCATCCGGCAAATAGTCAAGAGGCAGCATCATCATTACAAGTGCCACCAAAGAACCAGCAATCAGAGCAAAAACAACAAGCAAACCTAACCAAGTCGATTTAACGATTTTATGGCCATAGGCTAGGACTAGTCTCTTAAAGCCAGTGGCAAGCGTGTCAATAACAGGAATTCGTATCTGTTGGTCGAAACGCTTCGTATCCTTGATGAACTGCGAGGCAAGGGCTGGAATTACAGTAATCGATATGATCACTGACACGATCACAGATACACTTATAGCGATAGCGATATCGCGGAACAATTGACCAATGGGCAAATCCAGCAGCAAAATCGGGATGAAAACAACTACTGTCGTCAAAGCCGAACCTAGTATTGGTGACCATACCTGACGAGCTCCCCAGTACGCAGCCTGCGTCGCTTTTACCCCCGATTGTTTCAGGCGAAAAATATTTTCCAAACTAACTATCGAAGCATCAACTACCATCCCGACAGCAAATGCTAGGCCTGCCAGCGAAATCACATTAATTGATAAACCAAGACCAGCGATCACCACGAACGTGGAAATAACTGACACTGGGATAGCGATCATCACGATCGCAGTTGGCGCAAGAGCTCTCAAAAATATTAGCAATACAGCAATCGATAAAATACCACCGATCATGATGTTGCTTCGCACGAGCTCTAGAGCAGTGCCAATATAAACCGTCTCATCGTAAACGATCCGCAGGTCTAAGCCGCGCTCTGCAAGAATTCCGGCATTCAACGCGTCAACCTCCTGCTTCAAACCCTCAAGTGTTGTTACTACATTGGTTGCTGGCTCACGGAACACTGCAAAAGTGATCGCATGCATACCATTCAACCGTCGAAAGCTGTCTGGGGTCTTATATCCGCGCTCCACATTCGCGACATCCGATAACTTCACATTGAATACCTTGCCATCGCGAAGCTCCGTTCGAACAACCAGCTCTTTGGCGGTCTCGGGGGTATAACTAATTGCCTCTGTACGCAGCGTAAAACTCCGATTACCCTCCGTAATATCGCCGGCTGTAACCTGAGATGATGATGTCCTGATAGCATCTGCAATTTCACTAACCGATAAGCCGAAATCCACAACTCGATCCATATCAAGTGCAATGCGGATCTCCTGTTTAGCGCCTCCCCACGAAGTCACTTCCGATATGCCCGCGATACGACTAAATGGCTCCAAAATCACGGTATCTACAAACCCACCAAGGGTATCAATGTCGATATTCACGCCGTCCCTTGCGATCAAAGCCATCCGAGCAATTGGAGAATCTTCGGAATTCGATGTCCTGACCTCTGGTGACTTTGCATCGTTCGGTAGTCCAGATACCTTAGCCAATTGGCCAAGAAGCTTTATTAGAGCAGCATCCATATCCTGGCCCACACCATACGTCAGAGTGACACGGGCACGTCCGCGACGACTGTCACTTATTACACTCTGAACGCCAGGAAGACCTGTAAGCTCGCGCTCCAGACGCAACACAACCTCTTGTTCAACGTCCTTTGGTGAGGCACCTGGCCAACTCACTCGTACCTGTAGTACCGGTTTATCGATATCTGGAGTCATCTGTATTGGGATCGTTTGTAGCGAGGCTACTCCAAACAAAATCATCGACAAGACAATCGCCAAAACGGCAATCGGGTGCGTAATCGCACCACGAATCAAACTACTCACGACTGGTTTCCAAGGACGCTCACTTTCTGGCCTTTACGAAGGCCCTCTTGACCTTGAGTGACCACCAGATCACCAGCCTTCAATCCTTCAGTGACGGCAATACGATTACCAACCCCCGTTCCAAGAGTGATCCGACGAGGCTCTGCTTTACCATCAATAATCAACACGATTCGATGTCCATCCTTACCTGGAATCAAAGCGTCCTTGGCGATGGTGATCTGTTCGCTCATTTTTCCAATCGGTAATCTCAGATCAACCGGTTCTCCGAGTACTAGATTCGATTCCGGTGGGCTAACAAACTGCATCCGAATCATTCGAGACCCAGTTCTTTGATTCTGTTCTGCGATAAGGGCACGAACCTTCAAATCATACAAAGATTGACGAATATTCCCGGTTACGATCTGTCCCACAGAGACTGATTCATAGGCTTCTGGTCTTACTTCCGCTTCCACCTCAACACCAAAATCCGGTAATAGCTGGAATAATCGATCGCCAGATCTAACGTATTGACCTTCGGTCACGTTAACCTCAATGATTCGGCCGCTTGTATCCACTGTCACCTGCGTATGGTTAAGCTGGTGCTCGATATCCGCAATCTCAAGATTGAGATCCTCTAGCTCATATACCGTTTTAACCACGTCNCTTTTCNCTTCAATTAGNTTAAGTTCCACTTCCTCGGTGGCATCGCGTGTCAATAAATCTCTAGTGGTCAAGCTCTCTGCACGTCTCAACTGCTGCTCGCGCACAGCCTTACGCTGGTTCAATAAGGCTAGTTGTGCTTTCAGATATCCCATCCGATTTTTCAGGCTCTTTAAATTATTACGAATTTCTGTATCGTCCAGCTGTGCAAGCTTGTCACCAGCTCTCACCGTATCTCCGACTCGCACTTCCATCGACCGTATGGATTCTGAAATCTCAGCAGATAATGTATGGATCTCACCCGCGACAACACGCCCGGAAGCCGCCGTACCAGCCTGTACTTTCATAATTACAGCCTTGTCCACGTACACGGGGACTCCTGCAGCCGCCAAGGACTGCGAGACGAGCAAAGAAACGACTATGATAAATTGACGCATTCCATTCGACTTCTGTAGTAATCTTAAAGAGTTTTATGCGCCTTATTTCGAGCAAATAACAGCTATTTTAAAAAAAATTGGAGGCCTAGTGCAATATCTTCACACGATGATTCGTATCACTGATATCGACGCCTCAATGCGTTTTTACCGTGATGGCCTCGGTTTACAGGAAGTCCGACGGTTCGAGAGTGAGGCCGGTCGTTTTACTTTACTTTTTTTGGCAGCTCCACATGATGTTGAGGCCGCTAAAATAAATAAAGCACCACTCGTCGAGCTAACTTACAACTGGGATCCGGAAGAGCACTCTGGTGGCAGAAATTTCGGACATCTAGCCTACCGAGTCGACGATATCTATGCGTTATGCGGTCACTTAGAGAGCCAAGGTGTCACCATAAACCGGCCGCCGCGAGACGGCTATATGGCTTTTGTTAAAAGTCCTGATGGGATTTCTATAGAACTCCTACAATCTGGTGATCCGCTCCCTCCAGCCGAGCCATGGTCTACGATGTCTAATACCGGGACTTGGTAAACCTGATACACTAATTATGGCAAAAAAAGGATTAGAACCATGATTAAACAACTCTTATCAGCACTTGCTTTTAGTGCCGTTGCGTCAGCCTCAAGCGCCGGGGGCATCCCGGATCCTTTACGTATTGCAACCGAAGGCGCCTACCCCCCATTCAATGGTGTCGATGCAAGCGGCAAACTCATCGGGTTTGATGTCGATATCGCGATAGCTCTCTGTGAAGAAATGAAAGCAAACTGCGAGCTGGTGGCGCAGGATTGGGATGGAATCATCCCTGCATTAGTCGCGAACAAGTACGATGCGATCATTGCTTCGATGTCAATAACAGATGAACGTAAGAAAACAATCGACTTCACAAATAAGTATTACTCTAATTATCTAGCGGTTATCGGCGAGAAAGGCAAGTTAGCAGGAACCAACGATTTGGCAGGGAAGGTTGTGGGCGCCCAACGCTCCACGTTGGCCTCGCAATGGGCTGAAGATAATCTTATGGGTAAGGCAGATGTAAAGTTGTATGACACCCAGACCGCGGCTTACGCTGACCTCTCTGCGGGGCGTTTGGATTCTATGGTATCGGATATATACCCCGCGATGGACTGGCTGAAGGACAATAGTGGTTACGAGCTTTCCGGTAATGCAATTGACATTAACGATCAAATTGGCATCGGCATACGTCAAGGCGAGTCGGATCTTAAGGCAGCCTTCAACAAAGCAATTGATATGATCCGCGCCAACGGTACTTACGCAAAGATCAACGCTAAATACTTCTCTGCTGATATCTATTAATCGGATCTGGGGGCGAAAGCCCTCATTTCGGCATGGACACGTTATCTAAGTTGTCATTAGGGCAGTTCGGTTGGGGTGACGAGCTTCTGATCGGAGCTCTTATGACCGTTAGTCTCGCAGTTGTTTCGTTGATTGTAGGATTGGTAATCGGAGGGATAATAGCTCTTTGTAAAATCCAACCAATTTCTGTTCTTCGAGGATTCGCGCACGGATTGACTCTAGTCTTCCGGGGGACTCCAGAATTTTTAGTGATTTTAGTTGTTTTTTTTGGGCTCGATATTGTAATAAATACGCTTTTGAGTGCTTTCGCTATAGATCTCAGGGTATCAACACCCAAATTCTGGGCGGGCGCACTTGGTCTTGGCCTGATTTTCGGAGTGTATGCTTCTGAGGTATTCAAAGGCTCATACTACGCAGTCCCAAAAGGGATAATTGAGGCGTCACACGCATTAGGTCTTAGTAAATTTCAAACCATCGTTCGAATACACATCCCTTTAATGTGGAGCTACGCGCTCCCTGGGTTGATGAATCTCTGGCTCGTGTTGCTCAAGGACACCTCTCTGGTCGCCGTCATCGCGTTTGATGAACTTTTAAGAACAGCGAAAGTCGCTGGCGAAACCGAGCGAGAACCGTTTATCTTTTTCCTAGCAGCTGCGGCATTATATTTATTGATGACCTGGCTAAGTGATCAATCGAGGATCCGACTCGAAAATCGAGTCAGCTTGGCTGGACGAAACCTATGACAGAGGGAATTTTCAATAGTATCTACTTTTGGTTTAAAGGTTGGCACTACGACATTGGCGAGGCTGTATGTCTCCCGCTTGAGCAGATCCTGCCAAGCTCAATCAGTCCATACTGCCCTCGGCTAATTGACGGCTTCTTTAGCACTTTTGAGCTTGTTGCGCTTTCACTAATTTTCGCCTTCTTACTCGCTAGAATGATGACTCAACTTCTTGTGATCGGCCCAATCCTGAGTCATAGACCAATCAAGATATATATCTATATATTTCAAGGTACTCCAATCCTGATCCAACTTTGGATGGTTTACTTCGGTTTGGCGCAGTTTAAGTGGATCCAAGAGTCAGTAGGATGGATATTTTTAGGTAGTGGTTGGTGGGTGGGCTTGATAGTTTTGACTCTAAATTCTGCAGCCTATCAAACCAATATCTTAATTGGTGCAATCCGTAACCTACCGCAGGGTCAGTTGGAAGGGGCTCGTTCGATGGGTATGAACCCTCGGCAGACCTACCGAATGATCCTTTTCCCCCAAGCCATAAGAACGTCATGGTCAGCACTTGCGAATGAAGGAATTTTATTACTCAAAGCGAGTGCACTCGTAAGTACCATAACTGTACTTGATCTGATGGGCCATGCCAGAACGATCTTTTCTCGAAGCTACGATCTTTGGGTATATGGTGGAGCAGCGTTATTATATATCCTACTCACGGCTTTTATGACCCTTACCGCTTTCTTAATTCGTCGCTACTGGTTCCAAAGCCTCCCCACCGATCCTTGGTTCAGGGAAATCTCGCGCTAGACGCTAGTTCCTATACGCAGCCTTCGCCTCAGCCTCATCAACTTCAAGAACACCACCTTTCGCTGCATCACGCTCATGCTGAACAATATCGCGAGCATCCCATGGGTAATCCACCCAAACATCTTCAATGTCCCTGCCAACAAATACATGCTTCACAGTTTTTGGGAATTCTGCCTTCTTAGGTTTCAACTTATTGTGCATGACAAAGACCCCAATCTCGGCCGGATTTTCAGCAAGGAGTTCACCGATCGCAAAGGCTAACGTCGTCCGCTCGTCATCCACTTCGTCAACCAATAAAACACGTTTCCCCGTAATCATATTATTTACACCCTCTACCCACTGGAGTTTGTAAGGAATGTCTGATGGTGGTGCGTCGGGGTGGTACCTAGCCAGAGATATAGCGATCAGCGGCTTCTCTACATAGGTTCGCAAGATACGCGCGGGAATAAAGCCACCACCGCCGATCGCAAGAATGACGTCAAATTGAAAATCACTCGCAATAATTTTCCGAACACCATGCGCTATTGTTTGGTGAAGATCAGCGTAAGAAAAACGAAGACGTGTGCTCATGAAAACTTTCCGGTAAAAATGCATGGTATCACTGAGCGGTCGAGATATTCGACTACCAAATCGAATCTATTACTACCCCTTACATTAGATAATTTACCATCAGTAACGCTAAGGAGCCGGTGAGATAGCTTTTACCTCCGCCACCGATCGGTCTTTATCGGTATAGCAACAAATCAACTCTTCAAACGGATTCTATCATTTATAATCGATCTACTTTTTTGTAAGCTCTGTCACAGAATTACATGCATCTGATCTGTCTTATTTCACTGGTTTAGCATGTGAGTCTATCAGCTAGTGTTTATTTTACGTTCGAATCAATGTCCAAAAATACTGCGGGATAATCTAACCCAAATCACAAATTAGCTGAATTCAGCGAACAATATCTTTTCTACTCTTACGTAATTCGCGAAGTACGTTACACTGCTCTAACCAGTCCCATTACAATTTGGAAATCATTTCTATGTCGAATGACCTCCGTGAGGCGGCGCTGCGCTATCACCGTGCAGTGCCCGCCGGAAAATTAGAGATCGCACCAACCAAGCCAATGGCTACGCAGCGAGATTTGTCACTGGCCTACAGCCCTGGTGTTGCATACGCGTGTACTGAGATTGCTGAAGATCCTAGTAAAGCTGCCTACCTGACGGCCCGCGCCAATATGGTCGCAGTAATCACTAACGGCACAGCAGTCCTTGGATTAGGTGCAATCGGGCCCTTAGCCTCAAAACCAGTCATGGAGGGTAAGGCAGTTCTGTTCAAAAAATTTGCCAACGTTAACTCAATTGACATCGAGGTCGATACCACCGATGTAGATCGCTTCTGCGATGTTGTTTCTGCGTTAGAGCCCTCTTTTGGGGGGATTAATCTGGAGGATATAAAAGCCCCGGAGTGCTTCGAGATAGAGTCACGGCTTCGGGAGCAGATGAATATCCCAGTTTTCCACGACGATCAGCATGGCACAGCTATCGTGGTTGGAGCCGGAATACTAAACGCCATGCGCTTGGTCGGAAAAGATCTGGACAAAATTAAGCTAGTTTGCTCAGGTGCGGGAGCAGCAGCCCTCGCATGCCTAAATATGCTTAAAACACTCGGAGTGAAGCGAGAGAACATTCTCGTATGCGATCAACATGGAATTCTCCGCATTGGTCGCGAAGCTCGGATGGATGAGCATAAATCACAGTATGCTAGGGACACTGAACTAGCGACGTTAAAAGAGGCATTGGTCGGTGCTGACGCATTTTTAGGGCTCTCAGTACCCGGCGTCATTGATCAGGAGGACGTCATGAATATGGCAGATCATCCAGTAATTTTTGCTCTTGCGAACCCGACACCCGAAATCATGCCTGAACGAGTTAAGGAAGTTCGTCCTGACGCGCTGATTGCAACCGGTCGCTCAGATTACCCAAATCAAGTTAACAATGTGCTGTGTTTCCCATTTCTGTTCCGTGGCGCGCTTGATTGCGGAGCAACAGTCATCAACGAGGAGATGAAGGCTGCCTGCGCGAAAGCTATAGCTGCTATGGTACATGCAGCTCCGTCCGATGAGGTACTAAATACTTATCAAGGAGAGCAGTTAACGTTTGGGCCGGAGTATTTTATTCCTAAGCCATTCGACACACGCTTAATTATGGAGATCCCACCCGGAGTTGCTCAAGCGGCTCATGAATCTGGCGTAGCGACACGACCTATTGATGATCTAGATGCATACCGTGACGACCTGAGTCGTTTTGTGTTCCGTTCTGGAATGCTGATGAAGCCAATGTTTGAGGCTGCTCGTGCAACTAAACGTCGCCTAGTACTCGCTGAGGGTGAAGGCGGTAAAATGTTACAAGCGTGTCAATTGATCGTGTCCGAGAAACTCGCCGATGTCACTCTTGTTGGCAGACCACACGTGATTCAAGAAAAGATAAAGTCCATGGGCCTGTCAATCGTTCCAGACCAAGATTTTAAAATAGTAGATAACTTGTGTGATGATATTATGACTCCGATCGGTGAAGAATATCATGCGCTCATGGCTCGCATGGGCATTACGCCAAAAGCGGCTCAAACGCGCGTCCGTGCAAACACAACCGTCGTTTCTTCTATGCTACTTCACCGGGGCGATGCTGACGCTATGCTCTGTGGTACCTTTGGGACCTATGGAAAGCATCTTCGGATAGTCGAGGACATCATAGGCCACACCGGAGAGTCCCAGGTGATTGGAGCTCTGACAGTATTAATACTGCCACAAGGGACCATTTTTTTGACGGATACGCATGTGAACCTCGACCCAACCGCTGAACAGTTGTGTGAACTCGCTAAACTAGCTGCAGAGGAAATTCGACGGTTTGGCATGCAGCCCAAAGCCGCCTTTCTATCCCATTCTAATTTCGGATCTTCCAACACAACTTCCGCACAAAAAGTTCGACAGGCAGTAACCATGTTCATGGAAAGATATCCCGAAATCGAGGCCGATGGTGAAATGCACGCGGATGCTGCATTAGAAGAAAAAGTTCGTTTGGATTTACTACCAAATAGCAAACTGACAGGCGCGGCCAATTTATTAGTCTGTCCAAACCTCGACTCTGCCAATATCGCAAGAAATTTGTTAAAAGTGCTCGGTAACGGTGTGACCGTGGGACCACTTTTGCTTGGTCTCAAGAAAGAGGCCCATGTTTCCACTGCGTCGAACTCACCTCGAGGAATTTTCAATATGGCGGCAGTTGCTTTAGCTAATGTGAATCGAAACAACGATTAATGGTTCGGCTGGCCAGCGCAATATTCGAGCTTAAATCGCTCTGTTTTTAAGCTAGTTCGTCCACTAGAAAATCTATCAGTACACGGGTTTTAAGTGGTAAGTGGCGGCCGTGAGGGAAAATGGCATAAAGTTTTCGCTCTGGGATAAGTTGATAGTCGGGGAGTACCTCTCGCAAGTGCTCATTCTCAAGCTCAGATTCGACCATAAACCGGGGTAAAAATATTAAACCTTGACCCGCCCTAGCAAAGGACACCATCATCTGATCGTTATTTGTTGATAACTTGGCCTGAGTAGCGATTTGCACGGGTTCGTCTGGACCTTTTTGTAGCTTCAACCGTTGTGCGTTTCGATCAGATCCATAGTGCACGAACGGGATATTGGCTAGATCATCTGGCGTCTCGGGCGTCCCATACTCTGCAAGTAAGATCGGTGCACCCACAAGCACCATCGGGACGTCTGCAAGCCTGCGAGCGACCAGCGAAGAATCCTCCAAGTGACCGATCCGAATCGCAAGATCAAAACCCTCTCCGACCAAATCAACAAAACGATCGGATAATTCAACGTGCAAATGAATACCAGAATTCTTCACAACAAATGAAGTCAAAGGCTCTTTCAATACCCGCTGGGCGAGTGCTACAGGTGCAGAAATACGAAGAGACCCTTCCGGATTCACTTTACGACCAGCAAGCATCTCACCGACTTCCTCAATACCCTCCACGAGTGGTGCAGATCGCTCGAATAAGAATGACCCTTCGTCGGTCAAGCTCAATTGACGAGTTGTACGATGAAATAGGCGTACGCCGAGATCATTCTCTAGGCGCTGAACTTGCTTACTCACCGCCGACCCCGTCATACCAAGACGTCTCGCTGCCTCAGCAAAACTACCGTGACGAGCAACGGCAACAAAAATTGGTATTCTTGAAAGACGATCCATAATAATTCCGTAGCACTATCTCTCAAACGATATTAGTTCCAAAATAGAGTTAATCAATTAATTTTTTATTTTATTTAAATCCTTTTTATTAGTAGTGATCTCGGCTAACGTAAAAATTAGGAGATAACTATGGTAAGCGCTGCACTTGGAATGACCCTGAACCTAGTCGCGCTCGGCATTATTATTCTTGCTGACGGCTATGTGTTGAAAATTAAAACGTTCACCATCGCTGGAAAGGAAGCCTACTTTGAGAATATGGATTTTCTGGCGAAGGAGGCCTACCTTGTGATTACTTATGAGGCTTTCTGTGGCCTTGCTCCAATCATTGGGGCTCCTACGCGACCAGCCGCTTATTGATTTATTCCAATTCTTCTAGGAACAACTTAGACGCACTTGTGAAATAACAAGTATTTTCCGTAGAGGACGGTAAAGGAGAATCTTTTGTTCTTCTCGTCATTCCCGCGTTTAGCATCGGTCTAGACAGTGCAGGCAGGTACGCAGTCAACAAATAGACTCGACGAAAAGCTTGATAAGTTTTCGGTCTGAAACCCAAGCAACAATTGAGTAATCTCATGGGATAATCATCTGGCCATCCCAGGCGATCACTTGCCCTGTCCGCTCTGGCGTCAGATGATTCAAGACGTCCCAGAGATAGGCGGCCGACTGATCAGGACTGAATAACTTATTGGAAGGAACTCCTGTCTGAAAGGGTTTAGAGAGATCAGTATCTACTGTCCCCGGATGCAAGCCAACGATCACGGCCTTGGGATTAGTTCGTGAAAGTTCCAAACTCAAATTCTTGGTCAACATGTTTTGAGCCGTTTTACTTGCACGATAGCTGTGCCAACCTCCCAAACGATTGTCTCCGATGGATGCAACACGTGCCGAAAGGGTCGCCACTACTAACGTCTCTCGATGACGTATCAGAGTGCCCAAGGCTGCATACCATAAAAACGGTCCAAAACAGTTTATAGAAAATACTGTTTCGAGTTTAGAGCGGGTAAGGTCGGCAAGTTTTTTTTCTGGTCTTACCTCGGCAGACTCATCTTGTAGAATCCCGGCGGTCGTCAGCACCAGATGAAGCTTATCTGTTTGAGAAGCAATCTTTTCAGATGCTTCTTTGATCGACGTATCACATATCAAATCAAGCTCAATAGGAATCACCCGAGAGTCCTCAGTTACGATGCGAGTCCGATCGCGGGCAGTCACAAAGATCTGTTCAAATTCTCCAGACTTTAGAACTCGATCGACCAAAGCCCGTCCCAGACCGCTCGCGCCACCCTGAATTAATGCAGACTGTGTCATCGATTACCACCTAAAGAGTCTTATGCTGATACTCATACCAATCGCGCAAAATACGCCCAAAAATCCGAGACTAAGAGCAATATCCGCTAGTCCGGCGTCGTTTAGCATCACCGCGCGAGCGGCCTCCAAAACGTGTGTGAGCGGTAACACCTGTGCTATCACTTGAACCCATTCTGGTGAGCCATCTAGCGAAAACCAGACGCCAGATAATAGTAACATTGGAAATGTGATTGCATTCAGAAGACCATCTGCAAACTCCTTGCTTTCGGTTCTACAGGCAATCGCCAGGCCCAATGTGATCATCGCTAGGCCACCAACCAAAGCGATGAGTAGCAAGAGAGCGATACTACCCACCATCTTGTAATCCAGCATCAAATTAGTACCAACAAAGACAATCACACTCGCAGTCAAAGTCACCAATAGTCGAGACAATACCTGCGCTGACAAAAATTCAAACTTTGTCAGGGGCGTGGCCTTCAGACGCCTTAGGTAGCCGGACTGTCGGTACCGTACAACCACATAGCCAATACCCCACAGTGCGCTATACATCATATTCATCCCAAGGATTCCGGGTACTGCCCAGTCAATATAACGAATGGCTTCACCATCCGTCTCCCCGCGTTGTAGTGGTCGATCCTCGGTGTACTTTAGAAGTAATTCCAGAATAGCACCTGACGCTGAATTCCCGTTCACCCAATAACCCACGGACCCATCGACAATCTTCAAAACCAGATCTGTTTGTTGGCGTGATAACCGATCTAATGCTTTGTCTTGTTGATCAGAAATCGTCTCAACTCCGGGGAAATTAACTATCTCCGGTAACGCTTCTGTACCAATCACTGTTACCACAAATAGCGCTCTCGGAGGTCCTGAAAAAACGATGGCAAGTGCAAATACGATCATCACCGGAAATACAAGATTCCAACCAAAACTTGCCCGATCACGGAGGTATTCGAGATTTCTAGCAATAAAGATTGCCCTCATACGTCGCAAAGAACGCGAGATTGAACTCACTCAATAACCTCCTGCGTTTTCACGAGCGTCTCACCCGTTAGTGACAAAAAAAGTGTATCCAAATCCGATACGCCAGCTTCTTTGATTAATTTTTTCGGAGCGCCTTGTAGTAATGTTTTCCCGTGTGACAGGATCAATAGCTCGTCACACAGTACTTCAGCTTCCTCCATATAGTGCGTGGTTAGAATTAACGTCCGGCCATCTGCCTTTAACTCAGAAACCATATCCCAGAGGTCGCGACGTGATCTCGGATCAAGTCCGCTGGTTGGCTCATCTAAAAAAACGATCTCTGGATTATGTGCGAGAGCGAGAGCGAGAAGCAGCCGCTGACGCTGCCCACCCGATAATCGCCGTACATCGCGATGTAAAAAATCGTTTAGACGAAACTGCTCGATAAGTCGATCCATTGGAATAGGGTCATCATAGAAGCTTGAGAAAAGTTTAAGATTGTCATGGGGTGACAAAAAATCCTGCAACGTTGTCGCTTGAAACTGGATACCTACTCGATCCTGATAGTCGACCGGGAATGGTTTACCAAGGTAATGGACAGACCCTCTAGTTGGCTCTTCCATTCCCTCAAGCATCCCTAGTGTCGTACTCTTCCCTGCCCCATTCGGACCCAATAATCCAAAACATTGTCCCTTGAATATCTCAAAATCGAGCCCGTCAACAGCTATAACATCGTCATAAGATTTACCAAGGCCGGAGATCGATAGTATGGCATCAGTCATGCGCAGACCGTTGACTTGGTGATATACCGCCTAGAAGTTGGGTTACCTGATTCGCGGTTTGAGCGACAGCATCGCCATGCCCCACCAACACCTCTTCAGTTATCCGTACCATAGGACCACTGATACCAAGCATACAGGTCGGTGCACAAAGCTCGTCGAATACCGGTGCAGTGACACATTGCATCCCTTCAACATGCGCTTCACGGTCATAGAAGCGACCTTCTTCGATAATCCGTTCTATGTCTTTCGTGAGCGAGCTTTTAGACTGGGGTGTGTTATCGGTCAGCGCATCGTAGGCCAGTTGTTCCATTAACTGACTACATTCCTCTGCATTGGGCACGCTCAGAAGTACCTTTCCCGTGTCTGATGCGTGGAGTAGAGATAAACTTATTAGGGGTGCAACCTTTCGCACCGTATTTTCGCTTTCCATTTGCAACACAAATAACGCTCTATTACCCGCTAGTGTCGCCAGATTGACGGTCTCGCCGGTGTGATCGGACAACCCAATCGTAAGCGGTCTGATCTGCCCAACAAAGTCCCTAAAGCGCACGAAGGCGTTACCAATCCGAAATCCTGAAACACCGATTTGCCAAGGACCAGTTTCAGTATCAACGGATAGAAACGATTGTACCTCCAGCAAAGAGAGCAATCGGTGAACCGTGGAGGGAGCGAGTACATTGATATCTGCAATTTCTACCAAAGTGAGCCCAGACCAGGATCCGGGGCAAGCTTTCAATATCGATAGGCCCCGAACGAGCGTTTTAGAGCGACAGAGTGTCTCTTCAGACATGGATATTTCCTTTTTGTTCTAATTCTCCATGGCGAATGGTCAGTGACACTTCTTGGCCACGATATGTGTTTATAGATACGCTATAGATACACTTTATCCAATCCCCTGATTTTACAGGCGCAGGTTGACTCGATTCGAGAGCTGAAAACCAGATCGCTTGAACTTCTCGATTTTCAAATCGCAACCTCAGACTTAAGTGTGTTAGATCTTGACCAACTAACCGCGCAGATACCACTTGGAAGATACCAATAAATAAGGGCTGATCAAATCCGCGGCCGAACGGACCTAGTGACTCCATATGCTCGACCCAACCAATGTTTAGTTGTTCATTTAATAATTCACCATCCACAAGAAACCGGGTCTTTGGTCCAACCGTTGGATGTGTCTGGCGATAAACTTCCTGTAATTCTCGACTAAATACTGCTAGCGCCTCTTTAGGGATCGTCATACCGCATGCTCCGGTATGCCCTCCGTATCGAATCAGCGCACCAGGAAGGTTATTATTCACCTGGTCAAGCAATGCCTTTGCATCGACATCTGGAATTGAGCGCATTGATCCCGTCAAAGTTCCGGCAACATTGCCAGCTGTGAAAACGATCGTGGGTAACCCCTCTATTTCAACGATTCGGCTCGCAACAATCCCTTGGACTCCTGGGTGCCCATGTTCTAGAACCACACACAACACCAATCCTCCATGCAGGCGTTGACGTCTGGCCAGTGGCTTTGCCTGTTCAAATATCGCCTTTTCGATTTTCCTACGTTTTTTATTATCGGCATCCAAATCCATAAATGCATTGGTCGCCTCAGCGACCGAAGACGCCGACAGATATTCATAACCCCTGAGCGAATGGCCGATCCGTCCCCGTGCATTTAGCCTAGGAGCCAGCTGAAATGCGAGTAGCTCCGCATTGATGTCCTTTGGCGACGAAGTAAGGTGGGAGATTGCGACCTGCCAGCATGGCCTCTCTTGGCTTGCAATCAAAGTCAAACCCACCTTAACGACGGCACGGTTGGTCTCACTCGATCCCAGAGATACTGAATCAGCCACCGTCCCGAGAGCAACATAATCTAGCAAATCACCAAGCTTTGGGGTCGTGCCGTCTAACACATCATAGTCAACCAACTCTTGCCTTAACTGGCCCATCACCAACCAAGACACTAAACAGCCAGCAATTGCTTTATCCGGGTATAAGCAGTCGGTCCGGTTAGGGTTAACTACAGCATAAGCGCTTTGTGGTGGTCCATCCTCCGATACACGATGGTGGTCTGTTATAACGACATCAATTCCGGCATTTTTCAGCCTAGCGATTTGCAACTCGTCTGATGAACCGCAGTCGGCCGATATGACAACGTCAGGGATATCCTCGGATTTTAATAATCGATCAACCAAGGTCTCAGAAATACCATAACCATCCTCCAATCGGTGACCGATCCAATGCGAGATCTGTTTGTCAGAGACACCAAAGCGAAGCAAGGCATACGTAATGATTGCGTGGCTTGTAAGACCATCTGCATCATAATCTGTGACTATACCAATATACTCACCATTAGTGATGGCTAGTCGAAGACGATCTGTTGCTTTCTTAATGTCTTTGAGGGCTGAAGGTGGTGCAATATTTTTTAGTTGAGGATTCAAGATCGAATCGAGCGAATCCTCGCTAGTAATCCGACCGGAAATAATACGGGCCGTCAAGGGATCTAACCCACGTGACCGAGCCTCGGCGAATACCGAGGTATCAATCAGCCGTGTCTCAAACACTACCTCATTACTGAACGAACGAATGCTTGGACATCATTCAAATCGTTCTCAACAATTGTGTAACGTTCTTCTCGCAAAAAAAGATCTGTCATATCAGCGGGCAAGGGTACCTCATCAAATCCTGCCTTCTCAACGGCTTCCGCGAACTTGGACGGGTGGGCAGTCGCCAAGACGACCTTAATCGTCTCATTTGGCGTCACTTGCAATGCATCCACACCAGTCGCCGTATGTGGATCTATCAATTCGCCCGTATCTCTATAAATGCGTGCGATTGTTTCGCATGTTCGCTCATCGTCAACTGCATGAGCGGAGAACAAAGTTTTAGCCTTAGCGATTATCGGATCTTCAAGCTTAACAGCGCCCGATTGGAATTCATTCATCACCTGGGACAGCTTATTACCATCACGACCATGGAGATCGAACAATAAACGCTCAAAGTTTGAACTCACCACAATATCCATTGAGGGCGACAGTGTTTTTTCCAAAGACTTTCTAGATAAATCACCGCGAAGACCGCGAACCAGTGCGTCATTTGCATTGGTCGCAATAGTAAAATGAGCAATCGGGAAGCCCATTTGCTTCGCGATATAGCCACCAAATACGTCACCAAAGTTAGCTGAAGGCACGCTGTAAGCAATCTGCCGATCTAATGCACCCAGACGAAGACCCGAATATATATAATACACGGTCTGTGCCATGATCCGCGCAAGATTAATGGAGTTAACCGCTAGTAAGCGGTTTGGACTGACGAACGTCTGATCCAGAAACGACGCTTTTACTATCGCCTGACAATCATCAAAGTTACCTTTAAGGGCAATGTTGTGGACATTATCAGATAAGACTGTCGTCATCTGCCGACGCTGTACTTCACTTATACGTTGATACGGATGCAATATCACTAAATCTAGATGGTCAGAGTGACGCGACCCTTCTATGGCTGCCGATCCTGTGTCACCAGAGGTTGCACCCATAACAATACCGCGTTCTCCACGCTCCTCGAGAAAGTGGTCTAGCAAACGTCCGAGCAGTTGGAGCGCGAAGTCCTTAAAAGCAAGCGTTGGACCATGGAAGAGCTCAAGAAGCCAAGTGTCAGGGCTGATTTGCTTAAGTGGCGCTATTGCTGGATGACGGAAAGAGGAATACGCATCCTTCACCATCACCTCGAAAGTTTCACGCGTTAACGAACCTTCGACAAAAGGCCACATCACTTCGATTGCAAGTTCATCGTAGTGCAGCGATTGCCATTGTCTGAGCGTTCCTTCGGAAATCGTTGGCAACGATTCAGGAACGTACAAACCTCCATCTGAGGCGAGTCCGGTCAAGACTACATCGTCAAACCCCAGTATAGGGGCTTGTCCGCGAGTTGACACAAACTTCATACAGCATCTCCCAGCGCTTCACAGCGCAGCAAGACTGTCTTCCCGACGACAAAAGTTTGCTGCTCTATCTGAGCCAGAGCCGACAAGACATCTTTCTCGCGCACTGAGTGGGTCAAGAGGATCAACGCAACCGGTTCACCTTCAACACCGTCTTTCTGTATCACGCTCTCTAGTGACACGCTGTGGTCCGCCAAGGCACGCGTTATGAGTGCCAATACACCTACCTCATCACGAACGGACAGACGCATATAAAATGGGCATACAGTCTCCTCGATTGGTAGTATTAAAATATCATCTAAATGTGTTGGCTGGAAAGCCAGGTGCGGCACCCTATTCGTCGGATCTACAGTCAACGCTCGCGCTACATCAACCAAATCGGCAACGACCGCGCTTGCTGTTGGAAGTGATCCAGCTCCCGGTCCGTAGAGTAATGTCGAACCAACTGCATCGCCATGAATTTGAACTGCATTCATCACGCCGTTCACGTTGGCGAGGAGCTGTGTTTCAGGGATAAGAGTCGGATGTACCCGCATTTCAACACCCTGTGAGGTGCGGCGTGCAATGCCTAAGTGCTTAATGCGGTATCCAAGCTCCTCAGCATAATCGAGATCCATCAAATCGATGGTTGAGATACCTTGCGTGTATACAGCATCAAAATTGAGCGGAATACCGAAGGCGATCGATGCCAAGATGCAAAGTTTATGGGCAGCATCGATCCCCTCAACGTCGAAGGACGGATCAGCTTCCGCGTAACCAAAACCTTGAGCCTCGTTCAAGACATCAGCGAAGTCGCGACCTTTGTCACGCATTTCAGTCAGAATAAAGTTACCGGTTCCATTGATAATCCCTGCGAGCCAACTAATTTGATTCGCCGCCAAACCCTCACGTAAAGCCTTAATTACCGGGATGCCCCCGGCAACAGAGGCCTCAAACGCAATAGTTACATCATTTTTCTGTGCCTTCTCAAATAGATCATTACCGTACTCAGCTATTAGCGCCTTGTTAGCGGTCACTACATGCTTGCCCGAGTCAATCGCAACCTCGATCAATTCACGAGCAAAATCACACCCACCAATTAATTCGACAAAGACATCAATCTCAGGATCGTCTGCCACATCCATCAAGTCGCGCGATACGCGAATACCAGACAAATCGACACCTTCCCGGTCACGGCGCGCACCAACGTGCGTAATTTGGATTTCACGACCAATTCGCCGCGCTAATTCCTCACGATTTTTTGCCAGCACGTTCAGTGTGCCCTGAGCCACGGTACCAAGGCCGACGAGGCCTACGGAAATAGGTTTCAAAAATCTATCCTTAGAATGTTCAGTTCAAAGCGGTGTCGACCCGAAACAGGCGTTTTATATTTCGAAGAGCCTGTCGCGTTCTGTGTTCATTTTCAATCAATGCAAAACGAACATGATCGTCACCGTATTGACCAAAACCAATACCTGGGCTAACCGCGACGTTGGCATCACGTATGAGTTTTTTGGCAAATTCAAGTGATCTCATTTCACTATACTGCTCAGGAATTTTTGCCCAAACGAACATTGTAGCTTTAGGCTTTTCAACCGGCCATCCAAGCGCGTTTAATCCTTCACACAAGACGTCACGTCGAGACTGATACATATCACGTATCTCATGAACACATTTCTGATCACCCTCAAGCGCCGCAATTGCCGCGACTTGAATCGGTGTAAATGTTCCATAGTCAAGGTAAGACTTAATGCGGGCCAATGCACCTATCAATTCTTTATTACCAGCAGCAAAGCCAACACGCCAGCCCGGCATATTGTAACTTTTTGAGAGTGAGAAAAACTCAACAGCGATATCCTTAGCACCCTGAACCTGAAGTATCGATGGAGCAACATATCCATCAAACACTATGTCAGCGTATGCAATATCTTGAATAATCCAGATATTATGCTCTCTGGCTATCTCAACCAGTTTCCCGAAAAAATCGAGCTCGACACACATAGCGGTTGGGTTCGCCGGAAAATTCAGAACCAGCATTTTTGGTCGAGGCCAAGAGGTTTCAATCGCCTTAACCAATTCTCCAAAGAAATCCTCATCAGGTAGCAATGGCACATGACGAATATCGGCGCCCGCGATCACAAAACCATAGGGATGAATTGGATACGCCGGATTGGGAACCAGTACCACGTCACCTGGGCCCAAAGTTGCCATAGCAAGGTGAGCAAGACCCTCTTTGGACCCGATTGTGGTGATCACTTCTGTCTCGGAATCTAGATCAACATCGTACCGCGTCTTGTACCAGGTCGCCATGGCACGTCGAAGGCGTGGTATGCCCTTCGACTGAGAGTACCGGTGAGTGTCCTCACGGTTTGCCGTTTCTACTAGCTTTTTTACAATATGTTTAGGTGTCGGCTGATCTGGATTCCCCATAGAAAAGTCGATCACATCCTCGCCCGCTGCCCGCGCGCTCTGACGCATTTCGCCAATCACGTTAAAAACATAAGGAGGGAGACGCTCAATGCGAGGAAATCTTGCATCCATTGTCAATTCTCAATAAAGCTCAAAACGTTCATTGTAGCTTAAGAACTGAGCTGCTTCATGCGTTCCAGAAGGTCCTTCCAAGGTAAATATCCGGGTTGCATTTCACCATTCTCAAAAATCAATGTAGGAGTCCCAGTAATTCCAAGTCTTTGACCTGACTGATACTGATCGGAGACGGGATTATCACAAATCGCAGCCTCTGGCGTTTCACCAGCTTTCGCAAGGGTCATCGCTGCATTTTGGTCCTCGGCGCAGTATACGGACACATATTTATCGTATGAGTCTGAACCAACCCCCGCTCTCGGGAATGCGGCGTACCGGACCTCAACACCGTTATCAAGGAGTTTATCAATCTCACTGTGAAGACGTCTGCAATATCCACAATCTATGTCAGTGAAGATCAGCAAGCGATGCGTCACTTCTACCACTGGTGAAAACACCACAAGCTTCGAAGGATCAAAATCTTTCAAGATAGCTTTACGATCTACTCTGCGACTGATTTCAGTCAAATTTTTCACACCATCGGCCCCAACCTTATAGAGGTCACCCGCTACAAAATGTAAGCCGGTGTTATCACTATAAATACGCTCGCCAGACATCAAAATGATTTCAAAAAAAGGTGTATCCTCGATCGCATCTACCGACTTAATCTGAATCATTGGATTAATACCAGTAATCGCCTCCGTGATTCGAGCCTCATCGGCCGCAGCAGCAAACGATACAAATGTAAAAACCCATGCCAACCAGCGCATAACTGCTCCTTTTTGAGTACTGCTTCAATTGTAACTCAAGCACGTGGATGATGTGCGATATGCAACTGCTTCAAGCGTTCTCTAGCCACATGCGTGTAAATTTGGGTGGTTGATAGATCCTCGTGACCCAAAAGCAGCTGTACCACCCGAAGATCTGCGCCATTGTTTACCAAGTGCGTTGCGAACGCATGACGTAATGTATGCGGACTCGGTTCTACTGTAATACCAGCCAATCGAGCGACATATTTCAGTCGGTGCCAAAATGTCTGGCGAGCCATTGGCGCCCCCGATCTACCGGGGAAAATAACTGGTCCCAATGGATCAGGTAACTCCGGGCGTGCTTCCTTCAAATACCGTTGTAACCAGGCTCTAGCCGCATCACCCAAGGGTACTAATCTCTCCTTACTTCCCTTCCCAAGCACGCGTACAACTCCCTGGTCGAGACTAATATTAGACCGCTCAAGCCGACAAAGTTCGCTGACACGAAGACCTGAAGCATACAAGACTTCAAGCATCGTTCGGTCCCGGAGACCAATCTGAGTTTCAGTATTTGGTGCCTCTAATAGCTTCGAGATATCGTTCTCTGACAAGACTTTCGGTAGCGGACGTCCTTTTGATGGTCGCTGGATCCTGGCCATTGGATCATCATTTCGATGGCCATGCCGTATTTGATATTTGTAGAATCCATGGAGTGCAGAGAGCTTTCGTTGAATGGAAGTAATTTTCAAACCATTAGACAATAACGATCCTATGAAGCCATTAATATCCGCATCCGACAATGTCTCGATGGTTTGGCCAACTGACTGCGCATAGACCTCTGCGCCCTGGAGATCGACTCGATACGCGCGTAATGTTGTCTCAGACAATCCACGCTCTAAATAAAGTGCGTCTAAGTAAGCATCGAAATCGGAGAAATTATCCATGGTCCACGAGGCTACCATGATGTGTGGCAACTTGCCGAGTCGGTAGTGAACATTTCCAGATGGGTGCAAAAATGTGACCGATTAGCCTAGGCCGGGCCCTCCGAATAGGAGGGGTGGGCCTTTGGGCGATCTTTTTTATCAGGGGATGGACTGCCACACTGATTCTAAACGTATGATTAGGCCGATTCGCCTATCATCGCTAAACTTCCGACTTATTTAGGATCCAACTTTTCCTTAATGCGCGCAGCCTTACCAGACAACTCGCGCAGATGATATAGCTTCGCTTTGCGAACATCACCGCGGCGTTTCACGGTAATCGAGCCGATTAGTGGCGAATGCAGTTGAAAAGTGCGCTCGACACCGACACCGTGCGAAATCTTACGCACAATAAAACTTGAGTGCAGGCCACGATTGGATTTTGCAATCACAACGCCCTCGTATGCCTGAAGTCGCTCCCGCGACCCTTCTTTAACTTTGACCTGAACCACGACCGTATCACCAGGCGCAAACGCGGGTAAGTCTGTCTTCATTTGCTCATTGTTGAGCGCTTCGATAATCGGATTCATGCTCACGACTTTGACTCCCTAACAAATTCATCTAACAACAGCTGATCCTCATCAGATAGCTCTTGCTTCTCTAATATCTCTGGCCGACGAAACCACGTCCGCCCTAAGGCTTGTTTGCGACGCCACTTCGCAATGTCCCCATGATGTCCGCTGAGCAGAACATCGGGAACTTTCAAGTTCACAATCTGTTCAGGCCGCGTGTAGTGCGGACAATCCAGCAAACCGTTGCTGAATGAGTCTTCCGCTGCGCTACCCGCATGCCCGAGCACGCCCGGAATTAGCCTGCCAACTGCGTCACAGACGGCAATGGCTGCTGGCTCGCCTCCAGAGAGGACAAAATCTCCTAACGAAATCTCGCGATCGATGTCAAGTTCTACCACTCGCTCATCAACCCCCTCATATCGACCACATACCAGTATGAGTTCGGACAGTTCGGCCAATTCGTGAACCAATGGCTGTGTCAGCGGCTCACCCTGAGGGCTTAAGTAGACCACAGTTGCCCCGGGAAGTTCTTTCTTCGCTTCAGCAATCGAGGCTCGCAAAGTCTCAACTTTCATCAGCATTCCAGGACCACCACCGTAGGGCCTATCGTCCACGGTTTGGTGCCTATCAGTAGCATATGCTCTGGGATTGAAGGTTGTCAGCTCTATCAATCCTCTTTGCATCGCTTTTCCGATCACACCATGTATCATAGCGTCGGCCACCATGGTCGGGAACAGGGTCACTACGCCCCACTTCATAAAAAGTCGGGGTCCCAATCCACTCGGATCAACCGTTTAGGCAGATCTATGTTAGGCACGGTTTTCCGAGTAAATGGAACCAACCGCTCCTTTTGGTCAATGCTGTCAGTGTCGCCCCTGACAACCAATACATCATTGGCACCCGTTTGTATTACTTGCTTCACGACACCCAACACGCGTTTGTTGACTGTCTCCACGCGGCATCCCTCCAGATCACGCCAATAAAATTCATCGCAACTGAGTTGAGGTAAGTGACTCTTACCCACCTCTATCAAACAATTAACTAGGGCCTCAACACTCGCTCGGTCGGAAAAACCAACCAGTTTTACGACGTATCCTTTATTACGCACCCTCCAAATCTCTGGAGCCGTCTCGATCTGCTCTACCGCAATTCCCCTACCTAGCCGATCAGCCTCTCGTGTCAATATCCAAGGTAACCATTCAAATACCGAGGCAGGGTTGTCGGTAAAACTATCCATCCAAACCCAACCACGTATCCCGTAGGGCGACCGAACTTTGCCGACAACAATCCGGTCAGCCATCAGGCTGCCTGACTTGCGTCCTTAAGCAAACGCTTCACGCGATCAGAAGTCTTTGCTCCCAAACCAATCCAATGATCAACACGCTCAAAGTCGATACGCAGACGCTCTGCCTGCCCTTGTGCCATTGGGTTGAAGAAACCAACGCGCTCAATGAAGCGACCATCGCGCGCATTCCTGTGATCTGTCACTGTCAAGTGATAGAAGGGGCGTTTCTTGGAACCTCCGCGTGAAAGACGAATCGTTACCATATTCTTTAATCCTATTTTGCTCTGTGCAGAGTCTAAAATCGAAGGCGGGAAAGGATAATGGCTTTAAGTCCAACTTACAACCGCGGCATACCGTCAGCAGGCGTGATTCCGGGGATTCCGCGCAACATTTTTTGCATCCCACCTTTTTTCCCTACTTTTTTCATCATTTTCGACATTTGTTTATGCTGTTTGAGGACTTTATTAACTTCTTGAACATCAGTCCCAGAACCGGCAGCAATACGTTTCTTACGTGAACCATTGATCACGTCCGCATCACGACGCTCGACAGGGGTCATCGAGTTAATAACCGCTTCCATTCGCGTGAATTGCTTTTCATCTACTTGATTTTGGATTTGCGCTCCCATCTGCCCCATCCCAGGAATTTTATCCGCTAACGCTTTCATACCGCCCATGTTGCGAATTTGCTGTAGTTGGTCTCGAAAATCTGCTAAGTCAAAACCCTTGCCCTTTAGGACTTTTTTGGCAACCTTTTCGGCTTTCTCTTTATCGAACTTTTGTTCTGCCTCTTCTATAAGACTGAGAATATCGCCCATCCCCAAAATCCGTGAGGCAAGTCGGTCGGGATGAAAAGCCTCAAGCCCATCTACCGTCTCACCAACACCCATGAATTTAATCGGTTGTCCCGTAATGCTCTTAACCGATAACGCTGCACCTCCGCGTGCATCACCATCAACCTTGGTGAGGACGACACCGGTAAGCGGTAACACATCAGAAAACGCTTTAGCTGTATTCGCTGCATCTTGTCCAGTCATGGAATCGACAACAAACAGAGTCTCAATCGGACTGAGTACCTGATGGAGCTCCGAAATTTCTTTCATCATCGCCTCGTCGATCCCTAGTCGCCCCGCTGTATCCACAATTAATACGTCATAAGCCGCTGACTCTGCTTTTTGTAATGCATTTTTTGCCAAAGTTATCGGATTCTGGTCGGCTGTGGAGGGATAAACATCTACTTCGATCTGAGCACCAAGCGTAGCTATCTGTTCCATCGCGGCGGGACGATAGACATCCACGCTGACCATCAGAACTTTTTTCTTCTCTCGATCTTTAAGGAATTTCGAAACCTTTGCTGCTGTTGTGGTTTTTCCGACACCTTGAAGACCGGCTAATAAAACGACCGCTGGCGCTCGTTGCGCTAAATTCAGGGATTCAGATGGTCCTCCGAGGACAGCTTCAAGTTCACTTTGCACAACTTTTAAAAACTGTTGACCCGGAGTCAGACTGGCTCGTACCTCTCGACCAAGCGCCCGGGTTCTGACTTGAGATATAAATTGCTTCACCACAGGCAGTGCAACATCAGCTTCAACCAAAGCTTTACGGACTTCTTTTAGGGTGCTAGCTATATTGTCTTCCGTTAGGCGCGCTTTTTTACCCATCGTTTGAAGTGTCTTCGAAAGACGTTCGCTTAATGAATTAAACATGTGATCTCTTTAGCGTAAAGCTCGAACCGACTATGATAACGAAAAATCAAACCAGAGTAGGATAATGTCTTTATTAGTTCCAGGAATACTCGCAACGATAGCACTTGTCGCGTCAGGAATACGCCAACTCACAGTCTTTAGGAAAGGCGAAGCACGTGATACGTACTCATTAATCCTTGGTTTTGTGGGCTGCATAATAGCTGTTTTTCTGGTGATTCTGGGCCTGAATGAGAATGGTGGTCGCCCAACCACTGGTCTGATGGGAACCTTGCTAAGCGCTCTTCTGCTTTCAATAATCCTAGTTTCGAGTTTCAAACATCCAGTCAATACACTACTTATCGGAGTTGCTCCTCTGACTGGACTGTTAACGCTTATAACAGTAATGACCGGCCACGTACCGAGCCAAATGAGGCCTTTAACGTTTGAGATCGGTGTACATGTTGCGACATCGATTATTGCGTTTGGAGCTGTCGCTTATGCTGGGACTCTTGCAATTCTCTTGTCATGGCAGCACGCAAAATTAAAAGAAAGACCAGTAACGCCTTTGATTATTGTACTTCCGCCACTGGATGCGATGGAGCATCTATTTTTGCGAACAGTACAGTGTGCCTGGATCATCCTAACGATCGCACTCATGACAGGCTTGTTATATGTTGAGGACTTCTGGAGACAGCAGCTGGCTCATAAAACCGCACTTTCCGTACTCGCTTGGCTCGGTATGGCCCTCGCTCTATGGCAACATCTAATAAAAGGTGGCGTGACACGTATGATGCGGAGAATAGCTATTGGTGCAGCCGCTTTCCTATGCATTGGTTATCTCGGTAGTAAAGCAATTCTGGAATTCATTATATGACGATCTACAGTTTTGAGTGATATTTCGAACGAAATCTTATTTGGAATTTTGGTACTTCTGATCATTCTATCCGGCTTTTTTTCCAGCTCTGAAACAGGGTTGATGGCGATCAATCGCGTTAGATTGCAGCATCGGGCTGAGGAGGGTTCGAGAGAAGCTTCTCGAATTTTAGCATTACTCCAACGGCCTGACCGTCTAATCGGCTTGATCTTGATTGGTAATAATTTTGTAAATATCCTTGCTTCTGCAATTGCAACAGTCCTTGCTGTTCGGATTTTTGGTGATGCTGGCGTAGCTATCGCTACTGGTCTATTAACACTGGTCATTCTTATTTTTGCGGAAGTTACACCCAAAACCTTTGCGGCATTGCATCCAGAAAGAATCGCCGGTCCAGCCAGCTTTGTTTTAATGCCGCTACTTCGCATTACTTATCCTCTCGTTTGGATGACTAATCTGCTGTGTAACGGATTATTGCGGGTGCTCGGAATAAATCCTGAACGGTCAAATCGGGACCGTCTGACCAAAGAAGAACTGCGTACGCTTATGATGCAGAGTGAGCATCGTATTCCCACCCGACGCCATGGGATGCTTCTATCGATTCTTGATCTTGAAAGAATTCAGGTTGATGAAATCATGGTTCCACGTGGGGACTTTATTGGGCTCGACCTGAGCGACGAAATAGAAGAACTAACCACTCAATTACGATCAACGCAACACACGCGACTCCCTGTATTCAATGAGGATATCGAAAACCTATCCGGTATTTTACATGCGCGAACCGCACTCAAATTGATAGACGATCAGGAAATATTAGGAAACGAACAGGAATTTAAAAGTCGTTTAATCGAACTGTGTGAGGAACCATACTTTATCCCAAAAAGCGCAGCCTTACATACCCAATTATTTAATTTCCAGAAAGAAAGAGAACGACTTGCAATCGTTGTAGATGAATATGGTGAAATCGAGGGTTTAGTCACGATCGATGACATCCTCGAAGAGATTGTTGGAGAATTTACAACAGATCATATCCAAGAAACGTCGCCAGATGTCCATCCTCAAGGTGATGGAACATTTATCATCGATGGCTCGGCCACCGTCCGCGATGTCAATCGTATTCTAGAATGGGAACTGCCAACCGATGGGCCTCGGACAGTCAGCGGGGTGATCGTCGAATTATTGGAATTTATTCCAGAGAATAGTCTCAGTATTCGACATGAAAACTATCGTCTTGAGGTCCTAGCTATACAAGATAATCGTGTCCGTTCAGTCAGAGCGTGGATAGTGGATGTGCCGAAAATCGATGGTTAAATACCATCAAAAAAAAATCCTCAACTATTAAAGCGGTCAAACCCCAGATTTCTTGCTCAGCATAACGCCACCTTGGCATCCAACACTCAGAGACGCGATGTTGACCGCGGTCAAATATTGGTTGTTGTTCAATAAACTCAAACAACGGTATTGAGAACACTCTCGTAATCTCTTCTTCACATGGATAACCTGCAAGAGCCTCGTCAGACCAAAAAACACAAGGCATTACTGATACCTTATGCAGGCTTTGAATTGGGCTCAGAAAACCAAGTGCATCATTGCTTGAGAGTAAAAGTCCAGTTTCCTCGGACAACTCGCGCAACGCGGCAACGATTGCTGACTGATCGCTTAATTCAAGTTTCCCGCCAGGGAGCGAGACTTCGCCAGCATGTGTGCGCAAATGCAGTGCTTTAACGCAAAGTGTCAGACTAGGATGCTCGAGTCCTGATATTACAAACGCGACTGCAGCCCGCTCTCGACAGCGCGTTAAGTGCTCGGGCTCAAAAGGATAGAGTTTTTGCTTAACGCTCTGTTTCGTTACACGCATTCAGCTAGTATAGGAACAATTAACGGAGACCCCTATGAACTTTTGCTCAAATTGTGGTGAGGCAACCATTAATCGAGTGCCTGAAGGCGATAATCGGCCCCGTGATCTGTGTGAACAGTGTGGGATAATTCATTATCAGAACCCAAAAATCATTGCGGGATGCGTTGTTCTTGATCAAAACAAAGTGCTGCTTTGTAAACGAGCGATTGAACCTCGCTATGGATTATGGACATTACCAGCAGGTTTTATGGAAAACGGAGAAACAGTGGCTCAAGCCGCATTACGTGAGACCTGGGAAGAAGCGCGCGCAACTCCTGTTCTTGATCAACTTTACATGGTCACATCAATACCAAGGATCAATCAGGTTTATATGTTATACCTAGCTTACCTCAACCATAGTCACTTTAACTCAGGGCCAGAAAGTCTTGAGACTAGGCTATTCTCACTTGAGGAAATCCCTTGGGATGAACTTGCTTTTCTCACAGTTCGCGACACATTGATTCAACTAAAACAGGATCTAGCGATGGAGCGTTTCTCGTTACACTGTATTGACCGCGAGGAAACTCCTACATCTGCTAAGAGTTAAGTTCTTGGCTTGATATCCTCGACGCGAGTCATATCAAACGCAGGCTCTTCGTATGGATGCGCAGCGTACAACGCATTCTTGACCGGTTCTCGAACTACGTCAGGTACCAACATCTCGATTCGCCATTCACTGACTTGTTCGATCATACCGACAGAACCTATATTAGGGTTTGCCGAATCGCCGGGTAGAAATTGGCCAACACCGAGACACTCCCACGAGCAATGGCTGTAAGCGCCCCATGCCCCTGCACCCTCGGCAAATAATGCTGATTTGAGAGATTCTTTTGCCTCGTCCGGTACAAAAACCACTAATTTATACATTGGTTCCCTCCACGATCTAGAAAAATCAAAATGCTTTGTCCAGTTTTTTAAAAAAAAAACGGCAAAAATTGGACAAAAAATATCTTCGATAAAATTCTGTCTAAAAATCTGCGTAATTATTATCTATTTAGTATAAAAACAGTTGACGGTCAAAAGAATTAATAGCAATGTTCAGGACATAAGTTAGACAAAATATTTTGGTAATGGAAAGGGAAGAGAAAGCCCATGTTGGTATTAACGCGCAAAATTGGTGAAAAAATTATCATTGGTGATGACATATCGCTGACTATTTTAGGATTATTTGGTAATCATGTTCGACTAGGTATTAATGCTCCGAAGGCTGTAGATATACATCGGGAAGAAGTTTACGTAAAAATACAGAACGATAACCAAGACCCTAGTATCCAGAACATCGCCGTCGGTCAGTAAAGCCCTAGTCTCTTTTGGACGCCGCGTGTAACCTTAGTGTGTAAAGCGGAGGTGTCCCATGAGACAATTCTCATTCAAATCGTTTGTAGCCGGACTCATAATATTTGGGGCCGGGGTTGGTGGCTTTATCCAACTTACTCAGTCAAAACCGAGAGCAGAGATCACAGCAGCCCCTGCGACCACTTGGCGAGTATCAATGCAACGTGTCCACCCGCAAAATGTGTCTCCGGTTTTCAATGGTTTTGGTTTGGTGCAAAATCCAGACACTCAGACACTTAAGGCAAGGATGTCGACCGATGTGGCATCTCTCTACGTCCGGGAGGGATCTCGCGCTGAAGCCGGTCGTTTATTGATGAGGCTTGATGTCACAGATGCTGAAATCAAACTCTCACAAGCCAATGCGAGCCTTGCGGATGCTAAAGCGAGTCTCACTACCCTAAACACCACTGAGACAAAGGATAAAGAGGCACTGACGCTAGACTTAGAAGCACTTGAAATCCTCATGCATAAGCTGACCCGAATCCTAGATTTAAAAAAACAAAACCTGACAAGCGAGCAAGAACTAGACACCGCTCGGCAAGCAGTTGTTAGCCAGAAGCTCCAAATCAATCGTCGAGAACTAGCTCTAGCAATCGTGAAATCCAAGCGGGTGCAACTAAAAACCGCAATCCAACGATTTAAAGCCGAAGTGCGCGCGGCCACTCGCGACTTCGAATCGGCGGAAGTCAAAGCACCAGCGAGTGGACAAGTCATCGACGTCGACGTGGTGTCCGGCGACCGAGTCCAGGCCAACCAAAATCTACTGACATTTGCACCTGATTCTGGGCGTGAGATTCGAGTTCAAGTTCCAGCTGCCATTGGCCTAGTGTTATCAAATGCAATCAGTACACAAACCCCTATTTTTGCCTCAACCGATCATGGGACTGTGCTCCAACTAACTCGAGCCAGTGGGGTGCTGCGTGATAATACTGGATCCATCGATGCGTTCTTTGTTTCAAACGCCCAACTTCCTCCTACAGGAAGTGTTTTGTCGGTTTCGATCCAATTAGTGGCTGAGCCATCGGTCGTTGTTTTACCAACAGATGCCATTTATGGCGGTAATATTGTGTATCGAATCACTTCAGATAACATCCTTGAAGCCATTACAGTCGAGCACCTCGGCCAACGACCAGGAATCGCAAACACCGAAATCCTAGTGCGATCACCCAACATCCAAGATGGTGACCAAATCCTTGTCTCTCGTCTACCGGCTGCCATCACTGGCCTAAAGGTTGAGATTATTCGGTGACTACCTTTGTACATCTGTTCGCCAAACATAAGGTTGCCGCCAATCTTTTGATGGTGGTCATGATAATCGCCGGTCTAATCGGTGTTGATCGATTACGGACCCAGTTTTTTCCTAGTTTTGATTTGGATATCATCACCATCTCGGTATCTTGGTCTGGCGCGACAGCTGAAGACGTTCAAGTCGGTCTCGCTATTCCAATTGAAAATTCAGTAAAAGAATTAGCAGTCATTGACTCGATTGATGCGACCAGCCAATTTGGATCTGCAAACTTTCGAATTGAGTTGGTGGAGGGGGCTAATCTTTCGCAAGCGCTTGACGACATTAGCCAGCGCATTAATCAAAATCTGATACTTCCGGAGGGGGCAGAAGACCCTGTAGTGTCCTCGTTAACACGGTACGAGAATATCTCAAATCTTCTGATCACGGGACCACTGACGCCTTTTGAGTTACAGAAACTTGCGCTGAAAGCTGAAAAAGAACTTTTGGCAAAAGGCATTCGAAGGGTCGAATTTCGAGGCCTTCCCGCTCGCGAGGTACAAATTGAAACCAGTGCTAAAACCATCGCGTCTCTTGGCCTCACTCTAGATACACTCGCAGATCGAATTTTAACGCAAGCACTTGATTTACCTGCAGGGACCACCGGACGCGACGATGGGGAACGTCAACTACGAAGCTTGGAACAAGGACGGAACCAAACGGATATCGCTAATACTATTATTTCTCTAGATAGCTCACCAGTTGGGGTGCGCCTTGGTAGCATCGCTACCGTTCGCGATCGCGTCAATCCAAAAGCACCCTATCTGACCCACCAACGCCAGCTCGCTGTCGAAATTATTCCACAACGAACCGAGAATGACTCTACGCTCACGATGGCGGAAATTACTAACAAATGGATCGCCGAAACTACTCCACAACTGCCCGCAGGCACCCAACTGATCGTTCTTGATGAACGTTGGCAGTACTTAAATGATCGAATTAATCTGCTATTGAAAAATGGTCTCACCGGACTACTGTTTGTCATTATAATCCTATATCTATTCTTAAATCAGCGCGTTGCCTTTTGGGTTACTCTTGGTATCCCAGTCTCGTTTCTCGCGACACTCGGTATCCTCTGGCTGTTCGGCGGAACGATTAATATGATCAGTCTCTTCGGGATGATTATGGCGCTTGGAATAATTGTTGATGATGCCGTCGTAGTCGCCGAAGATACTTTGACACTGTATCAATCAGGAGAAACATCCCTAAATTCTGCCTTACAGGGATCAGAACGCATGCTCGCACCTGTGGTCTCGTCAAGCCTCACGACGATCGCTGCCTTTACACCGCTTTTAATAGTTAGTGGTGTGATCGGGTCGATCCTTAAGGACATCCCAATTATTGTGATTTGTGTGATCATTGCATCTCTGATCGAGTGCTTTCTAATTCTTCCCGGACACTTGCAACAAAGCCTCAGCCGCGGACACCGCAATAGCGAAGGCAAAGTAAGAAAAGCGTTTGATCGAGGCTTCCTCAATTTCCGAGATAATACTTTTAGACCATTTGTTAGAGTTATTCTTAGAGCTCCAGCATTAACCCTGACCACTGCATTAACGGTATTTATTCTATCCGTGGGACTAATTTCGGGTGGACGAGTCAAATTTACGTTTTTTCCATCGATTGACGGCACCACCCTGTGGGCAGGGGCGCAATTCACCACCGGGACCACTCCTTACGATGTCGATCGATTTCTGGAACACCTCGAGAACACTGCGAATGAAGTAAACGACGAGTTCGGGGGCACCGTGATTCGTCATACATTGATGCAACACAGACAACTCTCAGCACCCGATAAGCGTGGAGAGACCGGTGATCATTTTGGGACATTGAAGGTAGTGCTGACCGGTGAGCTCAACGGACCACCCAACGAAGCCATTATCAATGCATGGCGACAAAAAATTCAGTTACCCGCAGGTATCGAGAAGTTCTCCATCCGCCAAGCAAGAGGCGGCCCCCCATCAAAGCCAATTGAGATCAAGCTGACCGGTGGTGATGCGGAGACTTTAAAGGCTGCGTCTCTGGAGATCCAAGATATCCTGAGACGCTACCCTGGCGTTTCGAATATTGATGATGACCTCCCCTTCGGCGCCGAACAGTTACTAGTGAGATTAACACCCCAAGGCCGGCAGCTAGATCTGACGTCACAACAATTAGCTCAACAACTTCGAGGTGCCTTTGAAGGTCGAAAACTGCAAACATTTTATGAGGATGGGATTGAAGTAGATGTGCTTCTCTCGTTATCTGAATCGGAGCGTGACCGGTTAGCGACTCTGGATAAGTTACCAATCATTACAGCTTCAGGAGCCACGATCTCGCTCCCTATCGTCGCGACATTTGAATCAAAAAGAGGACTCGATAAACTGCGGCGAACGGACGGTCAATTGAGTATTGTGGTGAGTGCTGATGTGAATAATTTAACCGCTAATGCTTCCGAAATTCTCTCCAATATCCGCGCCATGGGATTGCCAGAAATCACAGCAAAGTTCGGATTAAAAGCCAGTATTCAAGGCCGTGCGCAAGATCGTGAAGAAACATTCGCGGATATGAAGGTGGGTGTGTTGGTGGCATTGACCATGATCTATATTATCCTCGCATGGGTGTTCTCCAGTTATTCGTGGCCGTTTGCAGTGTTAATCGCCATTCCCCTAGGTTTAACCGGTGCGATCGGCGGTCACTGGCTTATGGGACTTGATCTCACTGTCCTATCTTTATTCGGCTTTTTCGGCTTATCCGGTATTGTGATTAACGACTCGATTGTCTTAGTGGACACCTACCGACGACTGATCGATACCGGTGAAGACCATATGGAGGCCATTGTCAAAGCGAGTTGCTTAAGGTTCCGGGCGGTGCTGGTGACATCTTTGACTACAATAGCGGGACTGACGCCTATCCTTTTCGAAACCTCACCCCAAGCTCAATTCCTCATTCCGATGGCGACAACCATCGTATTCGGTCTCGCGTATGGTACCGTGCTTGTATTGATGATCGTGCCCGCGGTCCTGAGTCTTATTGAGCGAAATCGTAGTCAAATAACGCACAAGCGTTTGAATAGCTCAACTGCTCAAGAGCCGATAAGTTAATATCGAGGTCCGATGCGAGTGATTGCGCAATAATTGGTAAATACTCAGGAGAACTGTGATCCATGCCAGCCGGAGGCAAATCTGGAGCATCCGTCTCAAGAAGCAGTCGATTGAGGGGCATCGAGCGAAATACTTGCAATGTCTTCGGTCGCGGCATACGCGTCAAAAGACCACCGGCACTTAAATATCCGCCCATTGCCAAATAATCAGCTGCAATATCCTCAGATCCTGAAAATGCATGAATTACAAAACGACTAAGGCCGACTCTTTTGAGTGCTGAAATTACTTCGGGATGCGATTTCACTGCGTGAATAATTACTGGTCGATCCAATTCTTTAGCAAGAGCGAGTTGGCTCTCAAAAACAATCTCCTGTTCCTCTCGGATAGGCATTTGTCGCCTGAAATCGAGTCCAATCTCCCCCATCGCGTAGCGTGGATTCTCACGCAAATAGCCCTCAAGTAGTGACATCCAGTCAGACGTTTGTACCGCATAGCGGGGATGCAAACCAAAGGCTAAAAAAGATGTTCGATCGACAAGCCAATCCCACTGATCAGGGTTGGTCCCTGTCGCAATAAATTCGACTGATACTGCGGCTGCCGCTTTCTTCACAGATTCAGATGAAGCTGGCATCAACTCGAGATGAACGTTGATATCGATCCACATCGATCAATGCTCTCTGGTTTCCAAGAACTGAACGTCTGGCCAACGCTCTTGCATGAGCTGCAGATTTGCCCGTGAAGGTGCTAGATAAGTCAGGTGTCCACCGCCATCATTAGCGAGATTTTCGTAAGCTTTCTTTTTGAACTCTGCCAGCGTCTTTGGATCATCGCATCTAATCCAGCGGGCTGTGTAGATATTGATTTGGTCATAAACAGCTTCGACTTTATATTCGTCCAATAACCGAAACGAGACTACATCAAACTGTAAAATACCAACTGCCCCAACAATCAAATCATTGTTTTTGTAAGGCATAAATACCTGGGTAGCACCCTCTTCCGACAACTGGGTCAATCCTTTTTGTAACTGCTTGGTTTTCAGAGGGTCTTTTAGACGAACACATCGAAATAGCTCAGGTGCAAAATGTGGAATACCAGTGAACTGCAGATTTTCGCCTTCAGTAAACGTATCGCCTATCTGAATGGTCCCGTGATTATGAAGACCTAAAATATCGCCAGGATATGCCTCTTCAGCCGCCGTACGATCGCCAGCCAAAAATGTCACTGCATCCGAAATCCTTACATCCTTTCCGGTTCGCGTGTGCTTTATCTTCATACCTTTTTTGTAAGCCCCTGAGCAAACTCGTAAAAAAGCAATGCGATCACGATGTTTGGGATCCATATTCGCCTGAATCTTGAACACGAACCCACTAAACTTCTCTTCAAAGGGTTGCACTGCACGTGTTTCTGTTTCCCGAGTGATGGGCTCTGGTGCGTAATCCACAAAATCGTTTAGCATCTCCCGAACACCAAAATTACCCATCGCCGTACCAAAAAATACGGGCGTTAACTGACCAGCTAAAAATCGCTTCATCTCGAAATCAGGAGTTGCTTCTCTGACCAGTTCAACTTGATCCGAAAAATCTTGCCACTCATTCCCCAAGAGTTCACGCGCGTCGTCAGAATCTAACCCTCGGATCTGAATGTCGTCAGGGATACGATCGCCTTGACCTTTCACGTACACATGGATGACATCGTTTCGAAGGTGATACACACCTTTGAAGTGTGGCCCCATGCCAATGGGCCAAGTGACTGGAGCCACATGGATTTTCAGGACGTCTTCGACCTCATCGATCAACTCGATTGGATCCTGAATATCACGGTCCAGCTTATTCACGAATGAGACAATCGGCGTTGTTCGTAATCGGCAAACTTGCATCAATTTAATCGTTCTATCCTCAACACCTTTGGCACCATCGAGTACCATTAACGCCGAGTCGACTGCAGTTAGTGTCCGATAGGTATCCTCTGAGAAATCCTCATGACCAGGAGTATCTAGTAGGTTGACAACACGGTCTCTATATGGGAATTGCATCACAGAAGTTGTTACCGAAATACCACGTTCTTGCTCCATCTGCATCCAATCAGAGGTTGCGTGCCTTGAGGCTTTTCTACCTTTGACGGTGCCCGCCACCGAGATTGCATTCCCAAATAACAACAATTTTTCTGTCATCGTGGTCTTGCCGGCGTCTGGGTGTGAAATAATTGCAAATGTGCGACGGTTCGCACCTTCCCGTTCAACTTGATTCACAGTAAATCTCGATTGATATCGTGGGCGCGCAGTCTATAGAAATGTTGCAAAAACACCAAACCTTATGTAATCCGTACGTATCGGCCGGGCGCTTTCTCAATCCCAGCTCGAAGACCTCCACCTGTTTTAGGCGGTAAGACAGGTTTACCCGCCCTTACCATCAGAAAATCATTCCATGTCATCCACCAGCTCCCAGACCGAAATTCTGCCAATTGTTTATCCGTCAAATTGTCGGTATTCAGTATGAAATGGTTATAGCGTCGTTTACCTGGAGGATTAACTACACCTACGTTATGACCGCCCTCGCCCAAGACACACAAGGGGCCTGAGCCGAATTGATCGCCGGCATGCATGACGCTTTGCCATGGGCTAATGTCGTCTTTTTCGGCGCCAAATAGGAAGACTGGGCAGTCAATAGTGGACAATTGGATGTGCTGACCTGCCAGTTTGAAGGGTATATCCGCAACTAATACATTGTTCAGGTACAAGTTTTCTAAAATCCATAGTACAAGCGATGCAGGAGTGCGCGTTCCATCCCCAAGCCAATGCAATAGAGGATGTGGTTTAGCCCGCTGCCCTAATATATACGAACTTAGCGCACGCTCAAATATCAAGTCATACGGCCGGAGACTCGCAAAAATACGAAGTAAAACTTCAGCTGGCAGGTAACCCAACTCTGTCAGTGGTTTACGGATCGATTCAATGCCCTCCTCAGAGACCAAATGACCAAGTGGGCCAGCGTCTCTGTAATCCAGCAATGTCGTCAGAAGAGAAAGCGATGAAATTCGATCATCGCCTCGCGCTTTAAGCCAAGCAGCCAAGATCGCTGAAACGACCCCTCCAGCACAGTAGCCCACAACTTGAGGTTTACATCTCGGCAGTATTCGGCAGATATAATCAAGTGCCGCCAAAGCCCCATCGAGTAGGTAATGCGTCATATCATAGGTCGCAAGAAACGGGGTCGGGTTGACCCAACTAATTAAAAAAACCGTATGCCCCTGATCTATCAACCACTTTACCATTGAGTACTCATCGGATAGATCGAGAATATAAAAACGATTTATAAAGGCTGGAATAATTAACACTGGGTTTTCATGAACAGTTTCGGTCGCGGAATGATATTGAAGGAGTTGAAATAACTGATTTTCAAATACCACATTGCCTGATGTAACAGCGATGCTCCGGCCTAGACAAAAGGTATCTGGTCGGATTGTGTCTGGCAATATGGCGCCGGCGAGGATGTCAAATCGCCAGTTTTCCATGCCTTGCTCAATATTCATATGGCCCGACTCGATCACGGAATGTAGCTTAGTAATAAATTCCTTGGAGGCCTGAGCTTGGCGAATTAACCAGAGCATATAAGAAAGGTTGAGGCCACGGAGTTCAGGGAACAATGAGCTGATATCATCAAATAGTTGTACCCAAGATGGGTCGTCGGAATCGGTGTCTGACAATGCTTTCAATACTTTAGGAAGCAAACCAACAGAAAATTCGCGAAAGCGCTCTGGATCATCGGCTACTAAAGGAATTAGAACCTGGCCAAATTTATTAACATCCAGTGGCCCGAAAAAATTGAAGAGTTGGGTTTCTGCAGTCAGACGCGAGAGTAACGCCGGAATCCACTCGTTTTGTGATGGATCAAAGTCTTTCAGTCCCTGCAAATGAGTAGCCTCAAATTTTTTGCGCTCGCATTATTTTGTGAGTATTGTTCGTCTTGATTAGTCATAAAAACGGGCTCCCCATGCGTACATTAAAAAAGTATCCCAACCGTCGTCTGTATGACACGTCGGAAAGTTGTTACGTTACCATCGATAATGTCAGGGAATTAGTGCAGGGTCACGAGCGATTTCGCGTCGTGGATTCCAAATCCGGAAAAGACATAACGCGCTCGATTTTGTTACAGATTATCATTGAACAGGAAAACGTCTCAGGGCAACATGTACTGACAAATGAAGTCTTACAACATCTGATACGCTTTTACGGATCGGGGTTACAAACAAACGTGGCACACTTTTTAGAACAATCCATTTCATTTTTTTTAGATCAAGAAGAAGCAATGCAAGATCAAGTGCGTAACGTGATGGGTGCCAATTCGCCCATGGGTATGTTCCAGAAGATGACAGAAGAAAATATGAAGCTCTGGGAATCCATGTCGAAAACTGTGCTCGGTGGCAAACCCCCTGATAAAGATGGATAACTGTTTTGTGCGACGCACAAAAAAAGGTTGACACTACAGTGCAACATGATATCTTTTGAGTTGTATTTGTGCGCTGCACAAAAAGTCTCAAAGGAAATATCATGTACGTAAAATTGATAGAAGATATACAGGCCAGTATGAAGAAAGCTTTCGACATTGAATCATACGAAACTGCTATGAAGCCTGTATCTGACTTGTTTGAAGTCAACAAAGTAGCTGTTGAGACCTTGACTGAACAGCAGACCGGTCTCTTCAAAGATCTGATTTTAGGTGCGATGAAGCAATCAAAGGCTCTTACGGCGGAAAAAGATCTAGTTGCTGTGGTTGAGTCTCAGAAGGCCTATCTCCAAAGTCTCCAAGGGCAGTTCATCGATTCCGCTAAGGCTTCGCAAGAAACGCTCGTCAAGAGTCGCGACGAGGCTTCTATTATTGTGAAGGGTGTTATCGAGACCGCGACCAAACATTAATTGGCACGAGAAAGAAATGAAGAGGAACAATGTTCCTCTTTTTTTTTATTCAAAACACCTTACCATTAGCGCATTACGAGAAGGATATTGTCCATGGCCACGTTTCGCGCATTGCGTCTACACAAGATTGACTCACCCACCCCTGATGTGAAAATTGAACAACTAACAACTGAAGATTTATCTACTGGGAATGTTTTGATTGGTAATGAGTTCAGTTCGCTCAATTATAAAGACGCACTTGCCATCACAGGTAAAGGAAAAATAATACGCAATTTTCCAATGGTTCCCGGAATCGATGCGGCAGGAGTTATCTTAGAATCAGACGATCCAAATTACAGCCCTGGAGAGCATGTTATTTTGACCGGTCATGGTGTGGGAGAGACTCATACTGGTGGGATGTCTGAGCAAGTGCGAGTGCCAGGCTCCTACCTTGTGAAAACACCGCAAGCGCTAGACAGTCGTAAAGCGATGCAATTTGGAACCGGTGGCCTTACAGGCATGCTTTGCGTCTTGGCCTTGCTCGACTCAGATCTTAAACCTTCAGATGGTCCTATTGCCGTTTCAGGCGCCGGAGGCGGGGTTGGTGGAATTGCAACAACTGTTCTTTCAACGCTCGGTTACGAGGTCCACGCCATTACTGGCCGTGAGTCAGAACATGAAAGATTAAAAGAACTGGGCGCATCTGCAATATTAGACCGAACCGATTTTGCACGAGACCCAAAGCCACTCGAGAGTACCCGTTTCGCCGGGGCGATCGATACTGTAGGGGGTCAGGTGTTAGCGACACTAATTCCCCAAATCATTTACAACGGCGTGATTGCAGCTACCGGAAATGCCGGTGGCTTCCAGTTTTCAACTACGGTATTCCCATTCATTCTCAGAAATATCAGGCTTCAAGGAGTCGATTCCGTTCACGCACCAAGCGAGACAAGGGAACGAGCCTGGCAACTGCTCTCAGAAAACGTAACGACCGATCAACTCGATGCGAGCACACGAACCATCGATCTCGAAGAAGTGGTTAACACCGCTGGACAACTTATTGACAACCAAGTTTCAGGCCGCATCTTGATCGACGTGCGGGCTTGATGTGCTCTGCTGGATTAATACTCCTATGGCGCATGATTGAATCCAGAAAAGCATTAAGATCTAAATACTTAAAGTGATTCTAGAAATACAATCGGTTAGTTGTCTCAGCAAGAGAAATATCGCGCGAAGTCACACCATTCGCATCGTGTGACCACCAATCCACACGCACTCTGCCCCAAGAAACTATAATTTCAGGGTGATGGTCGGCCGCATCGGCAGCCTCTCCAACATGAACAGCAAAGGTCATAGCTTGGGCAAAGTTCTCGAATTCAAAGGTCCGTGTAAGTATCTCAACACCCCCCTTAAGTTCTTCGCTCCAACCATCAGGAGATTGTTCCATCATCACCTTATTGCCAAGTATTTGCCCAACTGTATTAAGTTAACACGCCCCGTCTGAACAATTGAAGAGTGTATAGCCAAAAAAGTCTACGAAATTGTCCGCATCATCCTATGTTTTTTGCGAGTATTTTTTGCGCCCACTCAGCTGGACCGGTTTGATGCACGCTGGTGCCCTGGGTATCGACCGCGACGGTCACCGGCATATCTTCAACAACAAACTCGTGGATTGCCTCCATCCCTAGATCGTCAAACGCTACAACGCGCGACGATTTTATAGCCTGAGCGACGAGGTAGGCTGCACCGCCCACTGCCATAAGATAAGCTGATTGATGTTTCTTGATCGCTTCAATCGCGATAGGCCCGCGTTCTGCTTTACCAACCATGGCAAACAGCCCAGTTTGTTCCAACAACTGATCTGTAAACTTATCCATTCGTGTCGATGTTGTCGGACCAGCAGGTCCAACGACTTCGTCTCGCACGGGACTGACTGGTCCGACGTAGTAAATAACTCTCCCTTTGAGATCAATAGGAAGGTCTTCTTCATTATCTAGCATGTCTACAATTCTTTTATGTGCAGCATCTCGACCAGTTAACATGACGCCATTCAAAAGAAGAGTTTCGCCTGGCTTCCAGGATTTGACTTCTTCTCGCGTTAAAGTATCTAAATAAACCCGTCGTGCGCTTGGACCAACATCCCAGGTGATATCGGGCCAATCTGAGATAGATGGTGCTTTCTGTAATGACGGTCCAGAGCCGTCCAAAACGAAATGTGCGTGCCGTGTGGACGCACAATTCGGAATCATCGCAACCGGCTTTGATACTGCATGCGTCGGATAATCCTTGATCTTGACATCCAGAACGGTTGTCAATCCGCCTAGACCCTGCGCTCCAATACCTAAGTTGTTCACAGCATCAAAGATTTCTAGTCGCAACTCTTCAGCCCTTGATTTTGGACCCCTAGTTTTCAATTCGTGAATATCTATTGGATCCATCAGTGATTCTTTTGCCATTACGGCCGCTTTTTCAGCGGTGCCGCCAATACCAATACCAAGCATGCCAGGGGGACACCAACCAGCACCCATAGTCGGAATAGTTTCCACTACCCAGTCGACAACCGAATCGGATGGATTAAGCATCACCATCTTAGATTTGTTTTCTGATCCACCGCCCTTGGCCGCAACCTGCACATCAACTGTTTCACCTTCAACGATCTCGTAGTGAATAACAGCCGGTGTATTGTCCTTGGTATTCATACGAGCACCATCAGGATCTTCGAGAATCGATGCCCGAAGAATATTATCTGGATGTGTGTATGCTCTTCGTACGCCCTCATTAATCATATCTGACACAGACATGGTCGTAACTTCCCAAGAAATACCCATCCCAACCTTAACGAAGACCGTCACAATACCTGTGTCCTGACATAACGGCCGATGGCCAATAGCAGACATACGCGAATTGATCAATATTTGAGCCAGTGCATCCTTCGCTGCTGGCGATTCCTCCCGTTCATATGCTTCATTAACAGCCTGAATGAAATCTATTGGATGATAGTAAGAAATAAACTGAAGTGCATCGGCGACACTTTCAATTAGATCATCCTGACGAATCACTGTCATTGACCAGTTCCCTCTGTTTAGTGAGGTAAAGAGGAGAGCTTATCAGAAGTCCTCAAGAACGTGTTCTCACAAAGGCTTAATATCGTCCAATGGTGGGCCTGGACTTCATTCAGTCTTCGATTAGGTTTCTGGTACACTCTTATTCCTAATCATATCTATCCAAGGGGCTACAAGGGTTAATGCAAAATCAATACAATAGGAGTGAGTTGCTCGCCTGCGCCCATGGCCAACTATTTGGCGAAGGCAACGCCAAGTTACCTGCACCAAACATGTTAATGATGGATAGAATTACGACGATTACGGCGGATAGTGGAAAGTTTGGAAAAGGCCACATGAGGGCTGAACTCGACATTGATAAAAGCCTGTGGTTTTTCGACTGTCACTTCCCAGGAGATCCTGTGATGCCCGGATGCTTGGGACTAGATGCAATGTGGCAGTTAGTTGGTTTCTTCCTTGGCTGGAGTGGACACCCGGGAAAAGGGCGCGCACTTGGAGTCGGAGAAGTGAAGTTTACCGGTCAAATTCTCCCAACCGCGATACAGGTGACCTACGAAATCGACATCAAGCGTGTCATCGCGCGATCCCTGGTCATGGGTCTTGGGGACGGAATTGTTCGTGTAGATGGCCGTGCCATTTACCACGCGACTGACTTGAAGGTTGGTCTCTTCACGTCAACAGACGGTTTCTAGTGTAAAAGCGCTCGGCAACAAAGGAAACAGTATGCGTAGAGTAGTAATTACTGGACTTGGTATTACATCCTGCCTCGGACTCGAGGCTGATTCCGTCACTGAGAGCCTTCGACAAGGTCGCTCAGGCATCAAATTGAATTCAACGTATGCGGAACTTGGAATGCGTAGCCAAGTCTCAGGATCAATCGATCTTGATCTGTCCGAATATATTGACCGAAAACTACTGCGTTTCATGGGAAATGCTGCAGCCTATGCTTACCTATCCCTCAGGCAAGCGATCGATGATGCCAAGCTTAAAACATCAAATGTCAGTAACCCAAGAACTGGACTTGTCATGGGATCCGGCGGTGCTTCCTCTCAGAGCCAAGTGGAGGCAGCTGATATTTTGAGAGCGCGAGGTGTGAAACGAGTTGGGCCATATCGCGTCACTCAGACCATGGGTTCAACCGTATCGGCCAATCTTGCAACGGCTTTTCAAATTAAGGGAGTGAATTACTCAATGTCTTCTGCATGTTCGACGAGCTTGCATTGTATAGGTAATGCCATGGAACAGATCCAGCTTGGTAAACAAGACATTGTCTTTGCTGGTGGTGGTGAGGAAGAGCATTGGGCCTTATCATGCTTGTTTGACGCGATGGGAGCACTCTCTTCAAAATACAATGACACTCCGGACAAAGCATCTAGAGCATATGACGCAGATCGTGATGGATTTGTGATCGCTGGGGGAGGAGGTGTACTCGTGCTTGAAGAGTACGAACATGCCAAGGCACGAGGGGCAAAAATATACGCTGAAATCGTCGGCTATGCTGCAACCAGCGATGGGGCCGATATGGTTGCCCCATCTGGTGAAGGTGCGATTCGATGCATGCAACTGGCGACTGAAAGCGTAGAGGGTCCTATCGACTATATCAACGCCCACGGAACCTCGACGCCGGTCGGCGATATTGTGGAGTTAAATGCAATAAACGCAGTGTTTGGAGATAATGCTCCTGTAATCGGCTCGACTAAATCTCTTTCAGGTCATTCGTTAGGTGCTGCTGGCGTCCAAGAAGCTATCTATTCAATACTAATGATGCAAAATGATTTCATCGCTGCATCAGCAAATATCGAGAGCCTTGACCCCGGTGCCGAAGGTCTGCCAATCGCTAGGGCACGCCTAGATCAATCGCTGAATACAATTTTGTCGAACTCGTTCGGTTTTGGCGGCACCAACGCCTGCATGACATTTCAAAAAATCACCTGATGAAACTTTATTCATCGCTTCCTTCACCTTTCGGCAGAAAGGTGAAGATCACATCTCACATCACGGGACTTTTTGACCAGTTAGAGGTGATCAATATTGATAGTGCTGACCCAATCGCGATCAACAACAATCCCAATCCCTTAAAAAAAATACCCACTTTAGAACTGAAATCTGGCCAACTAATCGTCGATTCAACAGTTATTTGCGAATATCTGATCAAACTTGCAAATCGCACCGATCTACTGCCCGAGTGCCTGCGAATTGAGAGTTTAACCCGAATCGCATTAGCCGACGGCATAACTGAAGCGGCACTTCTAATGGTGTATGAGCAACGGTTTAGAAAACAATCGCAAGTGAATACTGACTGGCTTCATCGGCAAAACCAAAAAGTCTTAGGCGGATTAGGGTGGTTCAATAATCAACTTACAGAAGTTTCATCGAGCCCAACACTTGATCAAATTGGGCTCGCTGTTGCTCTTGGCTATCTCGATTTCCGCTTCACTGGAGAATGGAGATCGCAATTTACCGATCTTGCCATTTGGCTAACTCATTTTGATCAGAAGGTTCCAAGTTATCAGTTAACTGATCCGCAAACTCATCCTTAGCAAATAACATTTTTTCTCTGAGGCTTCGTTGTCTTCGCAACACGGTTTTACGCTTCTTTAATCTCAGCATTCGTTGGCGAATAACCGAACCACAATTAATGCGACCCATGCTTTACCCCTTCCATCACGTAATGGCGCTCGACCGTTTCCGCCAACTCCTGCCTCCATGACCTCGACTTCACCCCAAAAGCAAATAAAAGCTTCCGGGTTGAGAGAACCAAACGGTGAGGTCGTAAAGCCCGTCCTTGAATAGAATTCCCAGAGATACCAACAATTTCTTCTACCATTAGATCTTCAAATTGCCGCGCTTGTGCAATGATACACTCTCCGAGCTCAAGCCAAGACGCATCTCCCTGACAGCCAACATGATAAATACCATAAGCATTTGCTCCAGCGTGCAATTGATCAATAACCGCCGAAACGACTCGACCGATATCAAAAACGGATGTGGGACAACCTCTTTCGTCTTGAATCATCGAAAGTTGAGACTCAACCCGTGCAAGATCCAAAATATTGGCAACAAAACTGTTCGGAGCCGGGGCAAACAAATGTGATACCCGGAGGACGACATGGCGATCTAACAAACTTTCAATATAACACTCAGCCTCTAAACGAGTTCGGCCATATAAATTTAGGGGATTCGGCGCATCATTCTCAAAATAAGCGATGTCTTTCTGACCATCAAAAATATAGTCGGTGGAAAACTGAATTAACGTAGCATCAAACTCTCGGCAGGCGATTGCCAAACTGACGGGCAAATCATGATTAATAAGTCGACACTCCTGCGGATCAAACTCCGCTCGGTCCACGCCAGATTCTACCAAGCAGTTGACAACGAAATCAGGGCGACGCATTCGAATAGCTTCAAATATCTCTGATTCATCAAATAAATCCAAGGTACGTGGTAAAACGATCCGCTGCTGACCACCACTGGTCTCTGATTCAAAAAATGCCGAAGCGAGGCTCGTATCTCCTCCAATAACTAAAACTCGCGCCTTTGGAAATCGACTGTCTGACTCGTCATGGAAGCTAATACACCTAGAAAGGGATTTCGTCATCGATATTAGGGTCTGGCATCGGCTGACTGACGGGGGGAGTTGGTGCCTGCCGCGGCGCGGGCTCACTTTGAGGACGAGACTGAACCGCCGCGTGCGACGTCATATCAGTATCCCCACGACTATCGAGCATCATCATCTCACGACCAATAATTTCGGTTGTATATCGCTTTTGGCCGTCCTGCTCCCAAGAGCGCGTCCGCAGACTTCCCTCAATATAAATCCGCGAACCCTTACGCAAATATTGTCCACAGATTTCCGCAAGACGATCGAAGCATACGACACGATGCCACTCTGTACGTTCTTGCATTTCACCACTATTTCGGTCGCGCCATGAGTCGGTTGTAGCAATACTGAGATTTGCAACCTGATTACCTGAGGGCAAAGCTTTCATTTCTGGATCGTTGCCAAGATTCCCTATCAGGGTAACTTTGTTGACTGAGCGCGCCATGAATTCATCCTATGTCATAAGTCTCATAATTATTGGTTAATGTAGCACGGACAAGCACCCGTCAGCGACTATCGAAACACGGTATCGAAGAGTTCTAATTTTCTGCATTGAATCGACGCATTGAAGCCCAATCAATAGACACACGGTAAATTTTTAACGGCCAAAACGGATCTCTGTGCACTCTATACAAATTCGTGGGGCGAGAACCCACAATCTCAAAAATGTTCATCTCGACCTGCCTCGTGACAAGCTGATAGTTATCACCGGACTCTCCGGTTCCGGTAAGTCTTCACTTGCATTTGATACATTGTATGCAGAAGGGCAACGACGTTACGTTGAATCGCTTTCGGCCTATGCACGGCAATTTCTTTCTATGATGGAAAAGCCAGATGTTGACCATATCGAGGGGCTATCTCCAGCCATCTCGATTGAGCAAAAATCAACAAGTCATAACCCACGCTCGACAGTAGGTACCATCACTGAGATTTACGATTATTTGAGGCTGTTGTACGCGCGGGCTGGTGAACCACTATGCCCTAGTCACAGTACGAGCCTTGAAGCTCAGACTGTCAGTCAAATGGTCGATCAAGTGTTGGCCCTACCTGAAAGTTCAAAAATCCTCATTCTGGCCCCAATGATCAGCGATCGCAAAGGCGAACATCTTCACGTATTCCAGGAGTTGAAATCACAAGGCTTCATTCGAGTTCGCGTTGATGGTCTGGTTGTCGATCTGGATGAGGCTCCTTCCTTAGATAAAAAGAAAAAACATTCTGTCGATGCTGTCGTCGATCGACTCAAAGTTGATCAATCACAGCGACTTCGACTCGCTGAATCAATCGAAACAGCGCTGAATCTCTCAGACGGACAGGTTGTAATCCAATCCATGGATGATTCATTTGAACCGTTACTGTTTTCATCCAAATTCGCCTGTTCCATTTGTGGATATTCGATCCCCGAGCTCGAGCCACGAATTTTTTCATTCAATAGTCCATTTGGAGCTTGTCCTACCTGTGATGGTCTAGGAGTACATCAGTTTTTAGATCCGGATGGGCTCATTATCGATCCGGAACTGTCATTATCATCAGGCGCGATCAAAGGCTGGGATCGAAGGAGCATGTATTATTATCATCTTCTCAAATGTCTCGCTCGTCACTACGAGTTTAGTCTCGATTCTGAATGGCAGAACCTGTCTGTAGAACATCAACAGAAAGTACTTTATGGGTCAGGCCACGAATCAGTCGACTTCAGTTATGTATCCGATCGCGGTAGAGAAGTTTCAAAGAAACATGCATTTGAAGGTGTCATTCGAAATCTTGAGCGCCGATACAAAGAGACTGACAGCCAGTCTCAGCGCGATGAGCTTGCCAAGCTAATGACACAAGCTCCTTGTCCTGACTGCGGGGGATCAAGACTTAATATCGCAGCGCGAAATGTATTTATCAATGAAAGTCGGCTTCCAGACCTTGTTAAACTACCAATCGGTGAGTGTTATCAATTCTTTGAAGCTTTGAACTTACCAGGTAGACGCCAAAAAATTGCAGATAAAATCTTAAAAGAAATCCAAGCTCGTCTCGGTTTTCTAATTAACGTGGGTTTGGACTACCTATCACTTGATCGAAGCGCAGAGACGCTCTCAGGTGGTGAAGCCCAACGTATTCGTCTCGCCAGCCAGATCGGTGCTGGTTTGGTAGGCGTGATGTACATTCTTGATGAACCGTCAATTGGGCTTCATCAACGCGATAACGAGCGGCTCCTAAATACACTTTTCCATTTGCGGGATTTAGGTAATACCGTAATTGTTGTAGAGCACGATGAAGATGCAATGCGAAGCGCCGATTACCTTATCGATATCGGTCCAGGCGCTGGCGTCCACGGCGGCCAGATCGTAGCTGCGGGAACACCCGTCGAAGTTATGTCCCATGAACAATCTGTGACTGGACAATACCTTTCCGGCAAGAAACAAATCTTGGTTCCAGAACGACGAACCCCCAAGGGTAATCATCAACTCACACTAGAAGGATGTTCTGGGAACAATCTGCAAAATGTAACCCTTAATCTTCCGGTAGGACTACTAACCTGCGTCACAGGCGTTTCGGGTTCCGGTAAATCAACCCTGATTAACAGCACTCTCTATCCGCACGCAGCGAGAGTTTTGAATAAAGCGACCACGTTAAAATCGGCTCCGTTTTTGCACTGTCACGGCATTCATGAGCTAGATAAAGTTGTTGATATTGACCAAAGCCCGATCGGTAGAACCCCGCGATCAAATCCTGCAACCTACACAGGACTTTTCACACCAATTCGAGAAATTTATGCGGAAACTCAAGAGGCGCGTTCACGCGGGTACACTCCTGGACGATTCTCGTTCAATGTAAAGGGCGGTCGGTGCGAAACCTGCCAGGGTGACGGTCTGATCAAAGTAGAAATGCACTTTCTTCCTGACATTTATGTGCCTTGTGATACCTGTAAAGGACTGCGATACAACAGAGAGACTCTCGACATCCGATACAAAGGGAAGTCGATTCATGACGTACTTCAGATGACAGTTGAAGATGCACGCGGATTCTTCGACGCAATTCCCACGCTCGCACGTAAACTACAAACTCTCGTTGACGTAGGACTCTCTTACTTGAAGCTTGGACAATCTGCAACGACGCTCTCAGGCGGCGAAGCGCAGCGCGTCAAATTAGCACGCGAACTTTCAAAACGGGATACAGGCCGAACCCTCTATATTCTCGATGAACCAACTACTGGTCTGCACTTTGAAGATATTAAACAGCTATTGGCTGTGCTTCATAAACTCCGCGATCACGGAAATACCGTAGTTATTATCGAACACAATCTCGATGTTATAAAAACAGCGGACTGGGTTATCGATCTCGGTCCAGAGGGTGGTTCAGGTGGCGGACAGATTATTGCTGAAGGAACCCCTGAATACGTTGCGTCTCGATCAGATTCCCATACCGGTTGTTTTTTAACACCCTTGCTCGACCGGAAAAAAAGTGCCTAAGACACCCTTAATTCCGAAAACCAGTTTTTGTTAGTTCAAATGCGCGAGCTTCATTCAAGGATCGACTGCTGTCTCCAAGCGGTCAACCAGCTCCACGATAGCCATTGGAGCAGCATCACCAGCGCGGAACCCGCACTTGAGTATCCGCATATAACCACCTGGGCGCTCATTGTAGCGAGGCCCCAGCTCCGCGAATAATTTACCAACTGCCGTATCGTTGCGCAGGCGACTAAAGGCCAATCGTCGATTCGCAACTGAATCGTCCTTTGCTAAAGTAATCAAAGGCTCAACAACACGTCGCAACTCTTTCGCTTTTGGCAACGTTGTCTTGATGCATTCATGCTCGATTAAAGATGCAGTCATGTTTGAAAACATCGCTTTACGATGACTACTTGTTCTATTCAGTTTTCTTCCGCTTTTTAAATGACGCATATTCTATTCCCGCTTCTTAAAGACACCGTCTAACGACGAGTCAGTCTAATTTACGCACTTTCTTCGCGCGCAAATCCTGCTGGTGGCCAATTTTCAAGACGTGAACCTAACGACAATCCACGTGACGCAAGCACGTCTTTAATCTCTGTTAGGGACTTCTTACCGAGATTAGGCGTCTTCAATAACTCCACTTCAGTCCGCTGGACAAGGTCCCCAATGTAATAGATATTCTCCGCTTTCAGGCAATTTGCTGAACGCACGGTCAGCTCGAGGTCGTCAACCGGCCGCAAAAGAATCGGATCGATTTCGTCTTTCGGCTTCTCGGGATCCACGTCCGGTAGCTTCTCCAACTGAACGAACACAGACAACTGCTGTTGAAGTAGTGTAGCGGCCCTACGAATCGCTTCTTCAGCATCCAACGTCCCATTGGTTTCAAGATCAATCACCAGCTTATCCAAGTCAGTACGCTTCTCAACACGTGCACTTTCAACCACATAAGAAACTTTGCGAACGGGGCTGTAGGTGGCATCCAATTGAAGAGCACCAATCGTCCGAGTCTCCTCATCTTCCTCACGATCGCTCGCAGGTTCGTAACCGATTCCAAGCGCGACGCATGCTTCGATTTGCAGCGATCCACGCTCTGAAACTGTAGCTATATGGCGTTCTGGATTAGCAATCTCAACGTTCTGCGGTACTTCAAAGTCACCAGCAGTGACAACGCCTTCCCCTGAGTGATTTAACCTAATCGTTGCGATATTATCACGGCCTTCCAGAGCGACGGCGACGTTCTTCAAGTTCAAAAGAATCTCAATAACGTCTTCTTTAACACCTTCGATTTCCGAGTACTCATGTGCTACACCATCAATCCTTGCTTCGATGATCGCGCAACCCGGCATCGACGATAAAAGAATCCGACGCAACGCGTTACCTAGTGTGTGGCCGTAACCCCGCTCAAGAGGCTCAAGAATAATTTTTGAGCGTCCGGGAGCTACCTCCTGGACCTGAATCTGACGTGGTGTCAGCAGTTCCAATGACGACATACTGTCTCCTAAAAAAGTGGTTTATTTCGAGTACAACTCGACAATCAGATTTTCATTTATATCTTGTGACAGGTCTTGACGCTCTGGAAACGCCTTGAACGTGCCCTCCATCTTTGATGAATCAACATCCATCCATGATACATCGGCACGTTGTCCAGCTAACTCAAGAGCCGCTCGAATACGTAGCTGACTTCTCGCCTTTTCATGAACACTTACCACATCCCCCGGCTTAACCTGGTACGACGGGATGTTCAGTACTTTTCCGTTGACCATGATAGATCTATGGCTAACAACCTGCCGTGCCTCGGCACGTGTCGAACCAAAACCCATTCTGTAGACAACATTATCCAGACGGCTTTCCAGGAGCTTGAGCAGATTCTCACCCGTTGATCCTCGGAGGCGTGATGCCTCTTTGTAATAGTTACGGAACTGCCTTTCGAGAACGCCATAGATTCGGCGAACTTTTTGCTTTTCACGCAATTGCAATCCGTAGTCAGACAAACGACCACGTGCCGCACCATGCATTCCTGGTTTCGTTTCCAGTTTGCACTTTGAATCTATAGAACGCACGCCGCTCTTAAGGAATAAGTCTGTTCCTTCACGACGAGCTAACTTACAAGTTGGTCCGATATACCGTGCCATTCCTTTACTTCTCCTTAGACGCGTCGCTTTTTCGGCGGACGGCAGCCGTTGTGAGGAATCGGCGTGACGTCAGTGATATTCGTAACTTTTAGGCCCACAGCATTCAAAGCGCGGACAGCACTTTCACGTCCTGGTCCCGGCCCTTTAACCATAACATCGACAGACTTTAGTCCGAATTCTTGCGCGGCGGATGCAGCGCGCTCACTGGCTACCTGCGCCGCGAAAGGAGTGGACTTCCGCGACCCGCGAAAGCCTGAACCACCAGCGGTTGCCCATGATAGCGCATTACCTTGACGATCAGTTATCGTTATGATGGTGTTGTTAAACGAGGCATGAATATGTACCACGCCCTCAACTACCTGCTTCTTTATCTTTTTACGCGGTGCGCTTCGCTGTGTCGCCATCAAAATTCCTTATTTACGAATCGGCTTACGTGGGCCCTTGCGAGTCCGCGCGTTTGTTTTAGTGCGCTGTCCACGAACCGGCAGACTACGACGATGTCGAATCCCGCGGAAACAACCGAGATCCATTAAACGTTTGATATTCATTGAGACCTCTCGGCGAAGATCCCCTTCCACGTCAAGCTTTCCCACTTCTACACGAAGCTTTTCCAACTGATCTTCAGTCAAAGATGCAATCTTGGCAGACTCGTTTATGTCTGTCGCTTTACAAATCGCCTTCGCGCGAGTTTGGCCGATCCCAAAAACATACTGCAGTGAGATCACTGTGTGCTTATTATCTGGGATATTGACGCCCGCTATACGTGCCATTCCTAACTCTCCAAATTCTTGAATCGGCGAACCCGATTCGCGAAAAATACAAGGCGCAAAATTCTATTGATTTCAATAAGAAATCACAACCCCTAATATAATTAACCTTGCCGTTGCTTATGCCGAGGATCTGAACAAATCACGCGTACCGCCCCGTTACGACGAATAATCCGACAATTCCGACAAATCTTTTTCACTGATGCGCGTACTTTCACTTCGAAGCTCCCAATGCTCAATTACCGTAATAGGCCGCCAGAGCCATAGCCTTTTAAATTAGATTTTTTCATCAAAGAGTCGTACTGCCGACTCATCAAATGCGACTGCACTTGTGACATAAAGTCCATCACAACTACTACGACGATGAGTAATGATGTTCCGCCAAAATAAAAAGGTGCGTTAAAACTGACAACCAAGCTTTGCGGGAGTAAAGAAACCGCCGCGATATATGAGGCACCCCAAAACGTCAGACGACTCATCACCTTATCAATATAATTTGCTGATTGCTCCCCCGGCCGAATTCCCGGAATAAAGGCACCAGACTTTTTTAGATTGTCAGCTACATCACGTGGATTAAAGACTAACGCCGTATAGAAGTAACAGAAAAATACTATTCCAACTGTAAATAACAAATAATACAGCGGCTGACCCGGCCCAAGCGCTAAACTTACATCTTGCAACCATTCCATACCTTCGCCTTGCCCGAACCATTGCCCAATTGAAGCAGGAAACAACAGCAAACTTGAAGCAAAGATCGGGGGAATTACGCCTGCCATGTTAATTTTCAATGGTAGATGCGATTGTTGAGCCGCATATACTTTATTACCTTGCTGGCGACGCGCATAGTTCACGGTAATACGTCGCTGAGCACGCTCCATGAACACCACAAAGGCAACAACGCCGACTGCGATTATTCCAATCGCAAGTAAACCCAGGATATTGAGATCACCTTGACGTGCAGCCTCTGCTGATTGCCCAATAGCCCCGGGAAGTCCGGCGACAATGCCCGCAAAGATCAACAGGCTGATCCCATTACCAATACCTTTCTCTGTGACCTGCTCTCCAAGCCACATCAGGAATACAGAACCCGAAACAAAAGTTACGACTGCAACGAAGTGAAAATGGAAATCCGATGTAAAGGCAACACCTTGGCCCGCCAAACCCATGGCCACGCCAATCGACTGAACGGTTGCAAGAAATACCGTCCCGTAACGCGTGTATTGAGTAATTCTACGACGTCCGGCTTCGCCATCTTTTTTTAACGCCTCAAGGGACGGTACGACAGCTGTTAATAGCTGCATCACAATCGCCGCTGAGATATAAGGCATAATTCCGAGCGCGAATATCGACATCCGCTCCAATGCACCGCCAGAAAACATGTTGAACAGACTCAAAATAGTTCCTTGAGTCTGTTCGAAAAGATCTGCTAATCGATCAGGATTTATACCCGGAACGGGTATGTGCGCGCCAATACGATACACAACCACCGCAATCACTACGAAGCGAAGACGAGCCCAAAGCTCTGTTAGTCCGCCCACTGATGCCCCCGGAGTTGCCATACCTATGCTTCGACCTTTCCACCCGCAGCCTCAACTGCGGCTTGAGCACCTTTAGTGATCCTCAAGCCCTTAACAGTCATCGGCCTCGTGATTTCACCAGCAAGAATAATCTTCACATCTTTAATGTTAGCGCCAATAAGACGCGCTTGACGCAACGCTTCCATCGTAACCTCGTCACCTTGGATCTTATTCAATTCAGCAAGGCGGATTTCATCCCGAGTAAAGCTCTTTCGCGATGTAAAGCCAAACTTTGGAAGACGACGCTGCAGAGGCATTTGACCACCTTCAAAACCCGGTTTCACAGAACCACCTGACCGCGACTTCAAACCTTTATGACCGCGACCACCCGTCTTACCGGTACCGGAACCAATTCCGCGACCGACGCGCTTCTTGTCTGTACGTGAACCCACTGCCGGAGATAATCCATTCAAACGCATTATAATTCTCCTTCAACGCGTAAAAGATAATTGGCCTTGTTAATCATTCCTCTCACGCTAGGTGTATCCTCAACTTCGACTGTCTGATGCATACGCCTTAAGCCAAGACCCTGCACACACAGCTTGTGCTTTGGATTTTGACGGATTGGACTGCGCACCAGCGTCACTTTCAACATCTTCTTTTTCGCCATGTCTGTATTCCTTAGCCGAGAATTTCTTCGACCGACTTGCCGCGACGAGCCGCAACGTCTTCAGGCGATTGCATCTCGCCCAACGCTTTAATTGTTGCACGAACCACGTTGGCAGGATTCGTAGAGCCATAGCATTTTGCTAATACGTTCTGGATACCCGCGATCTCAAGGACCGCTCGCATCGCACCGCCAGCAATAACACCTGTACCTTGCGATGCCGGCTGCATATATACCTTTGCAGAACCGTGAGCCGCTTTGATTGGATATTGAATCGTATCGCCGTCAAGCTTCACCGTTACCATATTACGACGAGCAGCCTCCATTGCCTTTTGAATCGCCGCTGGGACTTCGCGCGCTTTCCCCCGCCCGTATCCGACTTTGCCATTTCCGTCGCCCACGACAGTAAGCGCTGTGAAACTGAAAATCCGACCACCTTTAACAACTTTGGCGACCCGATTTACCTGAACCAGCTTTTCTTGCAGTTCACCCTGCTGCTGGACTTCTACTTTTGCGTTCATCGGATCCCCTTAAAACTCAAGTCCACTTTCACGAGCCGCGTCTGCCAAGGCTTTGACACGGCCGTGATAACGGAAACCGGAGCGGTCGAAAGCAACCGCCTGAATACCCTTTTCTTTCGCACGTTCAGCAATACGCTTGCCAACTTCTGCAGCTGCGACAACGTTCCCGCCATTTGTTTCGCGAAGGTCCTTGTCTAGTGTCGATGCTGTGCATATCACATTCGACCCATCACCAGTGATAATCTGAGCATAAATATGGCGTGGCGTACGATGTACACACAGACGATTCGCGTTCAACTCGCGCATTTTCGAGCGTGCACGGCGAGCCCGACGTATCCGTGATTTTTTTTTGTCTATCATGTCGGCTCCTTATTTCTTCTTCGCTTCTTTGCGGCGCACATATTCGTCTGAATAACGAACGCCTTTACCCTTATAAGGCTCCGGTGGACGAAACGCGCGAATCTCAGCGGCAACCTGCCCAAGTAACTGCTTATCAGCTGACTTCAACACAATCTCCGTTTGGCTTGGAGTTTCTGCAATTACCCCCTGTGGGAGCTTATATACCACTGGGTGCGAGAACCCGAGTGTCAAGTTCATGTTAGAGCCTTGTACCTGGGCACGATATCCGACACCAATAAGTGTTAGCTTCTTCTCAAATCCATCAGCGACGCCAGTAACCATATTATTAATGATAGCCCGTGCTGTACCAGCCTGAGCCCAACCATCAGTAGCTCCTTCGCGTGGCTCAAACGTCAATACGTTATCCCTCTGTTGCACAGCAACTGACTCATTCAATAAGATCGATAGTGCGCCATTCTTCCCTTTAACCGTTATATTCTGACCGGCAATATTCACATCAATATCTGATGGCAATTCGATCGGCGCTTTTGCAATGCGAGACATAGATGACTCCTTAAAATACAGTGCAGAGCACTTCGCCACCTATTCCGGCTTTGCGCGCTTCGCGATCAGTCATCAAGCCTTTAGAGGTCGAAATGATTGCAACTCCGAGACCACCCTGAATCTTAGGCAGAGTCTCTTTACCCTCATAACGACGCAAACCTGGGCGGCTTGAACGTTTTATTTCACGGATTACGGGTCGGCCCTCGAAATAACGAAGATCAACGGTCAAAGTTGATTTAACCTCTGCTTCATCAATCTTATAACCAGCCAAAAAACCTTCGTCAGCGAGTACCTGGGCTAGCGCAATCTTCTGTTTGGAGGAAGGCATAGACACGAAAGTCTTGCCCGCCATTTGCCCGTTGCGGATGCGAGTGAACATATCCGCCAAAGTATCTTGCATACTCATTTTCTAAATCACTCCTTACCAACTAGCCTTTTTCAAACCAGGAACTTCACCGCGCATCATAATTTCGCGCAATTTTATCCGAGAGAGGCCAAACTTGCGGTAAACTGCGTGCGGACGTCCAGTCACGCGGCACCGACGTTGCAACCTTACAGCCGATGAATCGCGTGGCATCTTCTGAAGCTTTCGCTGCGCTTCCCATACTTCTTCATCTGTTGAATTTGAATTTGCGATGGTCGCCTTTAACTCTGCTCGCTTTGCCGCAAAGCGAGCTACAGTTTTTTGACGCTTAAGCTCGCGCTCTTTCATTGATTTCTTAGCCACCTAACGCCCCTTAATTCCGGAATGGAAAGCTAAACGCCTTCAACAGCGCCTTACCTTCGTCATCAGTTTCAGCAGATGTAGTGATCGTAATATCGAGACCGCGAAGCACATCCACTTTGTCATAGTCAATCTCAGGAAACATGATCTGCTCACGCACACCCATTGAGTAATTTCCTCGACCATCGAACGACTTACCATTCAAACCGCGAAAATCACGAATACGCGGGATCGAAACTGCTATCAAACGGTCTAGAAATTCCCACATATGCTCACCACGTAGCGTGACCTTACACCCAATTGGCCAACCATCACGGATTTTGAAGCCTGCAATTGACTTGCGTGCCTTCGTCACCACGGGCTTCTGACCGGCGATGGCAGTCATATCCCTAACTGCGTTTTCAATCTGCTTCTTATCCGCAACCGCCTCGCCAACTCCCATATTCAGAGTGATCTTCTTAACACGCGGCACTTGCATCACATTTTTATACGCAAACTCTTTCAAAAGTTTGGGTATCACCTTCTCTTTGTAGACTTCTTGTAGTCTCGCCATGGCTTATCTCTCGCTCCTAGGCGCAGGGGCTTATACCCCAACTTCCTTACCATTGGACTTAAACACTCTTACCTTAGTGCCGTCCTCGTTTAAACGAAAACCAACGCGTTCCGCTTTATTAGTCTCCGGATTGAAAATGGCTACGTTAGAAATATGAAGCGGAGCTTCTTTCTCAACGATACCGCCTTGCTTACCGAGCGTCGGATTTGGCTTCATATGCTTTTTGATTAGGTTCACTCCTGACACTAAAACGCGGTTATCTGGGCGAACTTGCACCACTTTACCGCGACGCCCTTTATCTTTGCCCGCGAGAACGACGACCTCGTCGTCACGACGAATTTTTGCTGCCACCAGATTCCCTCCTTACAAAACTTCAGGTGCTAGAGAGACGATCTTCATGAACTTCTCGCTACGTAATTCGCGCGTGACTGGTCCAAAAATACGAGTACCAATCGGCGCGAGGTTAGTATTTAGAAGAACGGCCGCATTGCCATCAAACTTAATTAAGGAACCATCCTGACGACGAACACCACTTCGTGTACGGACGACTACTGCATTAATGACTTGACCTTTCTTAACTTTACCACGAGGAATCGCCTCTTTTACGGTGACTTTAATAATGTCACCGATCCGGGCGTAGCGACGCTTAGAGCCACCGAGTACCTTGATACACATCACTCGACGCGCACCGGAATTATCGGCTACCTCAAGCATACTTTCCGCTTGAATCATGATTCCCCTCCGTTAAACCTGAACTGCTCGCTCGGTGATTTCAATGAGACGGTACGCTTTCGACTTCGACAGCGGACGACACTCGGAGATGGTGACTATGTCACCAATCTTGCACTCATTATTTTCATCGTGAGCCGCAATTTTGGACGAGCGTTTCACGTACTTACCGTACAATGGGTGCTTCTCAAAACGCTCGATCAATACACTGATCGTCTTGTGGCCTTTATTTGATACAACCTTTCCACTCAGGGCACTAATTGCTCTTACCGTATCAGTCATGCCGTAACCTCCTTCTGTGAAATCACAGTCTTGATTCGTGCGATGTTACGACGGACCTGCCCCAACAAGTGTATCTGTGCAAGCTGGCCTGTGGCTTTCGCCATGTTCAAGTTGAACTGTTCACGACGTAGCGTCAGCAATTCTTCCTTCAGGTCAGCAACACTTTTTTCGCGTAATTCTGATGCTTTCATTACATTACTGTCCGACTAACAAATGTGGTTTTGAAAGGAAGTTTCGCGGCTGCAAGCGTAAATGCTTCGCGCGCAATTTCCTCAGATACACCCTCTATCTCATATAACACACGGCCTGGCTGAATTTGACATACCCAATATTCAACAGAACCCTTACCTTTCCCCTGACGCACTTCCAGTGGTTTCTGGGTAATTGGCTTATCAGGAAATACTCGAATCCATAACTTACCGCCACGTTTAACACGACGGGTGATCGTTCGACGGGCTGCCTCAATTTGACGCGCTGTCATACGACCACGACCAGTAGCTTTTAAGGCAAACTCGCCAAAACTTACTTTGGAGCCACGTTCCGCAAGACCACGGTTACGGCCTTTTTGCATTTTTCGAAATTTCGTCCGTTTCGGTTGCAACATGATCTTCTTCCCTTAGCGAGTCGCTTTGGTACGGGCCTGTTCGCGGCCAGCACGCACTGCTTCAATACCACCGAGGATCTCGCCCTTGAAGATCCAAACCTTAATACCGATAACTCCATACGTGGTATGTGCCTCGTAGGTTGAGTAGTCAATATCTGCCCGCAATGTGTGCAGTGGAACACGTCCCTCTCGATACCACTCAGTCCGTGCTATTTCAGCACCACCCAAACGGCCTGACACCTGAACTCTTATCCCCTCAGCTCCAGCTCGCATAGCGTTTTGAACCGCACGCTTCATTGCGCGACGGAACATTACACGACGCTCCAATTGACCAGCGATATTTTGAGCGACCAAGCGTGCATCTAATTCTGGCTTTCTAATCTCTTCTATATTGACTTGGACCGGGATTCCCATCATCTGTGTCAGTTCTTTACGAAGTGACTCTACATCCTCCCCCTTCTTTCCAATCACAATTCCTGGGCGAGCTGTTTGAAGTGTCACGCGCGCATTCTGCGCTGGTCGCTCGATTAAAATTTTAGAAATCTGAGCATTTTTCAGCTTCTTTTCAAGAAACTCTCGCACCTTAATGTCATCAAATAACTTATCTGCATAGTCGCCGCGCTCCGCATACCAAACCGACGAATGATCTTTAGTAATCCCGAGGCGAATGCCCGTCGGGTGAACTTTCTGACCCATAGTACTCCTCCTCAGGCCTCTCCGACCTTGACGGTGATATGACAGCTCCGCTTAAAAATTCGGTCTGCACGGCCTTTCGCACGTGGGCGAACCCGTTTCATCGTCATCCCTTCATCGACAAATACTGTTGTCACCTTCAAATCATCAACATCAGCACCTTCATTGTGCTCCGCATTCGCAATTGCACTTTCAAGAATTTTCTTAATCGTATGTGCTGCTTTTTTCGTCGAGAAACTCAACGTATTAAGAGCCTCCTCAACGTGTTTTCCACGGATTTGGTCTGCTACCAAACGCGCCTTTTGAGCAGAAAGTCGAGCACCTTTCAAACGAGCTTGCACTTCATTCATAGCTACACCTAACCCTTACCGCCTCGACTTTTTGTCGGCGACATGACCCCGGTAGTTACGCGTCACCGCGAACTCACCCAATTTATGACCAACCATGTCCTCGTTGATAAAAACCGGAACATGTTGCTTCCCGTTATGAACAGCTATTGTTAACCCCACCATATTTGGAAGAATCATCGAACGACGCGACCAGGTCTTTATCGGACGACGATCATTTGCCTCAGCAGCCGCTTCAACCTTCTTCAGAAGATGGAGATCAACGAATGGGCCTTTTTTTAATGAACGTGGCATCTATCCCTCTCCTTACTTACCTCGACGACGTACAATCATCTTGTCAGTACGCTTATTCTTGCGAGTCTTATAACCCTTAGTTGGCATACCCCATGGAGAAACCGGATGACGGCCTCCCGAGGTGCGACCTTCACCACCCCCATGAGGATGATCAACTGGATTCATCACTACCCCACGAACAGTCGGACGTACGCCCCTCCAACGCGCTGCCCCGGCTTTACCGAGTTGACGCAGGCTATGCTCTCCATTTGAGACCTCTCCAAGGGTCGCGCGACATTCTGCAAGTACTTTACGCATCTCTCCCGAACGTAGACGCAAAGTTGCGTGGCGCCCTTCACGAGCAACCAACTGCACCGAGGAACCAGCTGATCGAGCAATCTGTGCACCCTTACCCGGCCTCAATTCAACGCAGTGAATAACTGAACCAACTGGGATGTTTCGAAGGGGAAGACAACTACCAATCTTAATTGGTGAATCCTCGCCAGACCGAACCGCTTCACCAGTCTGCATCCCTTTTGGTGCAATGATGTAACGACGTTCACCGTCTGCGTATAGTACAAGTGCTATATGCGCTGAACGGTTTGGATCGTACTCCAAGCGCTCGACTTTGCCTGGGATTCCATCTTTATTTCGCTTGAAATCGATGATCCGATAATGCTGCTTGTGGCCCCCGCCAATGTGGCGTGTAGTAATACGGCCTGCATGGTTACGACCACCTGATTTTGATTTTTTTTCCAGCAAGGGCGCGTATGGAGCTCCTTTATGGAGTCCCGGAGTTACAACCTTCACCATGTGACGACGGCCGGCCGACGTTGGTTTACATTTTATGATTGCCATCAATTTCGCCTCATTCGCTGGCTACAAAGGAAATTTCTTGGCCTTCAGCCAGTGTCACGTAAGCCTTACGCGTATCACTACGCCTACCCATACCACGAGCCGTCCGCTTGGTCTTTCCTTTGAGGTTTACTACATTAACCTTCGTAACAGAGACTTCGAACAAGGCTTCTACGGCCGCTTTGATCTCTGGCTTTGTCGCATCAGAGGCTACTTTGAATACATACTGATTGTCACGATCGGCAACGACAGTAGCTTTTTCGGACACGTGAGGTCCCCTCAGAACAGTAAAAATACGTTCCTGATTCATGCCAACTGCTCCTCAATCGCCTTAAGTGCGTCAACAGTTACCAACACTTTCTCGAAAGAAATGAGGCTCAATGGATCAATAGCGTCCGTGTCACGAACATCAACGTGCGGGAGATTACGGGCTGACAGAAACAATGCATCTGATACCTCGCCGGCAACAATAAGCACGTTTGATAACTCCATAGCAGTCAACTTTTCGGCGAGTGCTTTAGTTTTCGGTGCATCGATGCCGAGATCATTTATAACCACCAGACGATCCTGACGGACCAATTCGCTCCAGATACTCTGCATCGCAGCGCGATACATCTTCTTGTTGACTTTCTGCGAGAAGTCTTGAGTCTTTGACGCGAATGTTACGCCTCCAGAACGCCAGATCGGAGAACGCGTAGTCCCCGCTCTCGCACGACCTGTCCCCTTTTGACGCCAAGGCTTTCGGCCGCCCCCTGCGACTTCTGAACGCGTTTTTTGGGCGCGCGTACCTTGACGCGCACCGGCGAGATATGCCGTTACCACTTGATGGATCAATGCCTCGTTGAATTCACGACCAAATGCTTGGTCAGAGACTTCGACCGTTCCACCCGCTACTAGATTCAATTCCATATTCGACTCCCTCAGGCCTTCGCCGCAGGCTTGATGATTACGTCCGTTCCGTTTGCACCAGGAACAGAACCCTTCACCAGGATCAAGCCTTTTTCTTCGTCGATACGGACAATCACCAATCCTTGGACGGTAACCCGCTCTGCACCCATGTGGCCCGCCATCTTCTTCCCTTTAAAGACCCGTCCTGGTGTTTGGCAATTACCGATAGAACCTGGGGCGCGGTGAGATAGTGAATTGCCATGGGTCGCGTCCTGCATCCGGAAGTTCCAACGCTTTACAGCGCCAGCAAATCCTTTACCTTTCGACTGACCCGTTACATCAACGATTTGTCCGGATTCGAACCGATCAACAGAAATCTCGGTACCTACCACCAACTCGCCTAGATCCTCAACGCGGAACTCCCAGAGACCACGCCCCATCCGCATTTCTGATTTCGCTAAATGGCCTTTAATCGGTTGCGAAACACGATGTTGTGCTCGACGCTCACCCACAGTTACCTGAATAGCTTGATAGCCATCTATTGCAACGGTTTTTACTTGACTTACCCGATTTGGTTCAACGTGGACGACCGTTACAGGAACTGACACGCCATCCTCAGTGAACACTCGGGTCATACCGGTCTTGCGACCGACGACTCCAATTGTCATCTCGACTTCCTCTCTGCCTGCACAGGGGGCTAAACCCGCTATGGCCACAGTAAGTTATACAAACAGACCGCTTTGTCACCGGGGGGCGCGGATTTAGTAACCCCCCTGCCGTTTTAAATCAACCTAGACTGATTTGTACATCGACGCCCGCAGCAAGATCGAGCTTCATTAATGCGTCAACAGTTTTGTCGGTTGGCTCGACGATATCGATCATGCGCTTGTGAGTACGTAATTCATACTGATCCCGTGCATCCTTGTTTACGTGAGGTGAAACAAGCACGGTATAGCGTTCGATCCGGGTCGGTAATGGAATCGGACCACGCACCTGCGCGCCGGTGCGCTTCGCAGTTTCAACGATGTCCTGAGTCGATACGTCAATCAGACGATGATCAAAAGCCTTCAGCCGAATACGAATTTTTTGATTTTGTACTGCCACTCGGCTGCTCCAATCGAAATTGTCCGTTAGTTACAGACAATAAAAACAAGGTGGCGGATTGTATGCGCCTAATAGTGGGGAGTCAACCACTACCGAGGAAATAAAAAGCCCCAAGCAAGCGGGGCTTTTTTTATGTCGACCTAGCGAAAAATTAGTCGAGGATTTTGGAGACTACGCCGGCGCCAACAGTACGACCGCCTTCACGAATCGCAAAACG
>PBZS01000041.1 GCA_002730235.1 Gammaproteobacteria bacterium
AGGCTCAAAATTACTGGGATTTCAAAAAGGAATTCAAAGAAGAGTACGTAACTGCACTTAGAAGATCTGATGAAAGCTGGTGTAGTAGATCACAATAATGCAACAATAGATATAGATATCCTGGCAAGGGATACTTGGATAGCACGAAAATCAAGTCTGCTACCATTTGTCAATCTTATTTACACGTCCACGGGACTTCCATATGACTGATCAGATCTCTAAGTCTAGTTACCTTGTCAGAGTTCATGTATGTTTCGAGTAGCTCTAAAATTTTTATCGAGATTGATGACATTACCCCCGTATCACTCTGCCGAGACCTCTGTCTACCTATATCCTCGATTTTCAACAGTTTCCTCTAATAAAACTAGGCAACTCGGTATTGGCAACGAAAGAGGGATATAAGGGCCCGTGGGTTGTTCTGGGATGTCCCGTAAATAGATTTAGAGACGTTTATATGTGTGCTATTCCACAGATAAGGTGACATAGCTGTTAACCATTTCAATCAGTCATATAGAGTCACTGACAGGATATAGCACTTGATTGAGACCCCCCCGTAGATACATACCTATGTATCGCTAAAGAATCTGTGTGAGGCACGTAGAATCTTTGAAGTCGAACTAATAGGTTATCTGCATCACGTAGTAGGTAAGGTGCCTGCGAAACTAGTGATTGTTGGATCACATTGGCCTGTAGAAACGTACTCTTGTCTCGCGCAGCCATATCAGAAGTAGTTACACAAAGTTCTTCACTCAGCACAGTTTGCAAAAATAGGCCTTGTTCGTACACCGCCTTAAAATATGACTAATCCTCATCGGCAATAACGGGTTTTACCTCCCGTGTTTTAAAGTTGGCCCAAGTCAAGATGCCGTAGGCAATCGCCAGCAGGAAAATGGCTCCTGCCTCATACAGTAAAATTGAAGGTGCAAAATCTTTACCCTGTAAAATAATCAATCGGGTGATGCCTGTAATAGCTATCAGAACTGGCAATGTGACAGGTAGTGTCTGGGCTCGGTAGTAAACGACAGCCATCCCAAAAACTTCCAGGTAAATAAATAGTAAAAGTAAGTCGGCCAATTCGAGTTTGAGCTCTGACCCAAGGGTGATTAATTCAAGCGCTACCGCGACAACCGTCAGGGCTGCGATTATAATCAGCAGAAGTTTCTCACCTGCTTCGAATAACTTGTCTATCAATCTTTCCATCTGATTTTTTCTCTTGATTTTATCTCGACTTACCGACAAATTTAGACGAGACCCTTTTTTTTAAAGCCTACACCGATTAGTAATTTTTACTTAATCGGCGAACAAAACAGTCCCCGTTTCAATCGGGCTATTGGATATATTGAATTTTCTCAGCACATCATTCTAATCAAACAAAATGACGAGTTCATCCCGTGTGCCCTCAGATTTCATTCCTGCTATATCAATAGTCGAGAGAAATGAACCAACTGTTTCCTTGGTAAATGCGCCTATATCATCGCATTGATATTTCCAAATCAACAAACCACTGTCGGTGTACGAAGTTTCAAATGGCGAACCGAGCATTTCTTTAGCCTTTGATTTGGAGGTTTACCCCACAAAAATCCTTGCTTGAACCTTTTCTTCTGTTTGTCCTCTCATACTTTTATTCCCCGTGTTCGCACACCCAACAAGCATCAGAAAAACAAATAGTATTCCTATGTATCTCACGTTTCCTTCTTTTTAAACTCCAAAGAGTTTAAAAATACAGAGAAATCTTGGGTATCGAGAATCAATCTACTATTCAGTTCATCGATAGGATATTTATACACATCAAAATCACTCTTTAGCAAACCCCGGCCGGCTGGTACTCGTAACGGGAAAGTGATCGAGAGGCCTTGGGGGTGCTTAAATGTGAAAAAACAAGCAATGGGGGCATTCGTAAGAACAATTTGCAAAATTGAAAGAAATAGGGATTATTGTGCTTTGATCCCTATCTAAAAAGAATCTAAAGAAATAGTGAAATTCATAGTTGGTGCCTCTCCTTGGCATCAATACCGTTGAATGAACGCGTATATGAATGCACTGAGGAAGCGGGGCTGTTTCATCCCCTGTTACTCAGGCCCATCGCTAAACTCTTTGAATATTTTAATACTTTTGAACACTTCCTTTCCTTTTCCTTTAATCAGGGATTTATTATAAGAAACAAGCCAGAGGGGATCCTTGTATTGCATGAAAGATGATGCCGCCAGCGATATACCTAAGATCTTGAAATCACGGGTGTACTTTGGCAGTAGATCCATTATCGGCGGAATACTTCTGATGACCGCTTCTATAATTTTTTATCAAACGCTAGTCTAGCTTATACAGGCGCAAAGGCTCCGTATTTAAATTAAATTCCTAACGAGGTTTATAGTGCTCTTACTCAACGGAAAAATTGTTGCAATCACTGGCATCGGATCACCACATAAGCCAAAAGGAAACGGTCGAGCAATTGCCGAACTGTTTGCGAGGCAGGGAGCTTTCGTAGAAGGGATTGATAACCAGGAAAAAGAAGGTAAACGTTCTCGTGATGCGATAAGAGATGCGGGCGGAAATTGTAGGCTCACTGTGGGCGACGTAACCGCAGAGACTGACGTTAATGCCTGGATTTCAGCTGTCATGAATTACCACGAACGATTGGATATACTTATTAATAACGTTGGCCAATCCGAAAGAATGTCACCCGAAGCTGTAGACACTGCATCCTGGCAGAAGCAGTTGGAATTAAACCTAAACAGCGTGATGATGACCTGCCGTGCTGCTCTTCCGTATATGATCGATCAAGGACATGGTGTCATCGTAAATATATCGTCGATTGCTGGCATACAATATTTAGGTAAGCCACAAGTCGGGTACAGCGCGGCTAAAGCTGCGCTTCAGCAATACACGAAAACGTCAGCAATCATTCATGCGAAGAATAACATTCGTATGAATTGCGTTTTGCCGGGGCTCATGCATACAGCAATGCTAGAACGAATGGCTGATAAATATGCAGATGGTAACTATCAAAGCTTCGTGGAGAAGCGTCATAACCAAGTTCCAATAGGTCATATGGGCTCTGCTGAGGATGTTGCGCACGCCACCCTATTTCTTGCTTCCGATGAAGCGCGATATATCACGGGCACCGAACTTATAGTTGATGGTGGTGTTACTGCTACGATACCTGAGTAGCAACATGACAAAACAATGGATGAGAGCAGGCTTTGCTATCATGAATGCATCCCCACCTCATGAACGTCACGGATTTCCTGCCGGAAGAGCGGCCTGCTCCGAAAGTTAACCATCGATTTAGACAATCGACGTAAAATTAGACTAATGTTTAATACTCATTAACCCAACAAATCGTGCTCTACCATTGGGTTTCGGGGCCTTGAGATCTTCAGTTCAGAGACTAAAAAATTTATCGACATTATACTATTGAACATGAAAGTCAGCATGAGTGGACGCCGATAAAAAAGGCTGTTTTCGCCCCCAAAAAATTTGGTAAAAACATCTGAAAGGCCTGAATATAGAGACTTCCACGGGAAAATTTACCCAATTAATTAAATCTAAAATATGACTATTGTGAGTACGCATCTTTCTTTCTATCTCATCTGACAGATGCGTGCGCGCATAGATAATGCGAGCACTAAGGTTCGCTACTGTCCAGAATGTATTCATGATTTGTTCAAAATTTGTCAAATGTGCTTTTTTTTGATTTACTGTGCGGGGTCGGAACGGAGTACGGCTCGCCCGAATATCAAGGACGGAGCCAGCTCCGTTTTTGCGTTTTGGGTCTCTAACAAGGATGGAATTAATACAAGACGATAATGATATTTGTTCCAGTGCCTGAGGAGGCAAACTATGACATTAATAAAATTAGTAAAGGGCTTAGTCCCCGTCGGTCTGCTGACAGCGCTGCCATCATCAGCGTTCGCCACGGCCAACCTAGCGTCAGACGATTTCGTAGGAATATCGTTCTGGCTGATTTCCATGGCGATGCTATCCGCTACGATCTTCTTTCTCTGGGAAGTTCAGAACGTAGAAGGTAAATGGAAAACATCTTTAGTTGTCGGGGCACTAGTTTGCTTCATTGCGGCTGTGCATTATTTCTACATGCGCGACGTTTGGGTCGCTACGGGCGAAACACCAACAGTTTATCGTTATATAGACTGGTTACTAACCGTACCGCTGCAGATGATCGAGTTTTACCTGATACTAGCAGCAATTGGTCTAGCGTCAGCTGGAATGTTCTGGAGGCTACTGATCGGTACAATGGTAATGTTAGTAGCTGGTTTTATGGGCGAAGCTGGATACATCAACTCTATGGTTGGGTTCGTTATCGGTATGTTGGGATGGTTCTACATTCTATACGAAATCTTTGCCGGTGATGCTGGAAAGCAAGCAGGCCAAGCGTCTCCTGCCGTTCAAAGTGCATTTGGGAATATGCGTCTAGTTGTTACTATTGGTTGGGCAATCTACCCTCTAGGGTATGTGCTCGGCTATTTCGTGATGGTTGATGCGTCCGGTGCAACAACCGCGGCAGCGAGCCAAACATTAAATGTCGTGTACAACCTTGCTGACATTGTCAACAAGTTGGCGTTCTGTCTACTCGTCTGGTACGCAGCGACGTCCGACAATAAAAATCTAAATCCTGCTTCAGCCTAAAAAGGTAGGAAAACGGGGTCTTCAAAAGACCCCGGTTTTCAATGTGCCTATTAGAAGTAAGTGCATTGAAGACGGAATTAATTATAAGAACCAAGGATGGTTTGATTTAAGGAAATCTAATGAGCACGGTCGATTTCAGCCTACTGCAAGATGACTTGGTCGAGCTAGAAAGAAAACTCCGGGGGTACGGATCAAAACCTGTTAGGAATGAAGTCAGCCTCAATCAGTTATTCGTTGACCACTTAGCGTCCGGAGGGTCAAGAACACGCGCAATGCTTGCTCTAGCAGCAGGTCATTCACAATCGCTCGATCAGCAAGCACGCTTATCAATTGCAACCTCAGTAGAATTACTTCACCAGGCGTCCTTGATTCACGACGACGTACAGGACGAAGATTCAACGCGCCGAGGACAAGCTGCAGTCTGGGCTGTAGCTGGTAAATCCTCAGCAATTTGTCTCGGTGATGATCTGATCGGAGCAGCATTTGAAGAACTGGCTCTGCTTCCAAAAACTCATATCCACGAGTTACCAAGACTTGTCACGATGTTGTCTCGTGCAGTTAGTGTCATGGCAGCTGGTCAAACCATTGATTGCCAGTGGAAACCGAACTCGCATACCTCTTTTGCAGATTATGAACAGATTGTCCGGCACAAAAGCGGCCCCCTTCTAGGGCTCCCCATAGCAATGGTTCTCGCTCTCGCTGACGGATCCGATGAGCAGGTCACTCGCGTGCTTGCTGGAGCATCATCAATTGGTGTTGCTTATCAGCTGGCAGATGATTTATGCGATCAAGTAGAAGACTACAATCAAAGATTGAACGGTTATTGGGTTTTAGCGGAACAAATCACTGATGATTCTGACCCAGAGCTCGCGCTTCGACAACGATTCGACTGGCATCTCGAACATGCCAGAGACAGCGTAAAATCGTTGCCCAATTTTTGTATCGAAGCGTTCGATGTACTAATTCAAGCATTACACAAGAAGTATCCCACGTTTAAGGCTGCTGCCTGATGCAAAGTAGCCTGGTCATTGGTTCAGGCTTTGGAGGCATTGCGTCCGCGTTACGTCTCCGTTCACTCGGCTTTGAGGTACATGTCATTGAGCGTCAGGATGATCTGGGTGGTCGCGCTCGAGTATTTGAGGTAGATGGTTATCGACACGATGCTGGCCCAACCGTTATTACCGCACCCTTTTTGTTTGATGAACTGTTTGATCTGTTCGGTGAACGCCGCGAAGATTATGTAGAGTTCAGAGAATTAAAACCGTGGTACCGTTTTATATTCCCAGATGGTGACCACTTTGATTACGGCGGTACCCTAGAGGATACGTTGGCCGAAATCCGTCGGATCGAACCAAAGGACCAGCTGGGCTATCAATCGCTGATCAACCACTCAAAAGAATTATTCGATATTGGTTTCTCAAGGCTCGCACATCAGCCTTTTCATGAAATTAAAACGATGGCTAGACAAATTCCATACCTTGCTAAACTTCGAAGCGATCGATCCGTGTGGGATATGGTTTGTAAATATCTCTCGCACGACAAACTAAGACAAGCATTCTCTATACAACCACTGCTCGTTGGTGGATCACCGTTCGACACAACCAGTATTTATGGTTTGATTCATTATTTAGAACGCGCTTATGGCATCTGTTTTGCGATGGGAGGAACCGGAGCATTAGTTGAACAACTAAAACAACTTATGCTTCGTCAAGGTATCACGATACAGACGGGGGCAACCGTTTCCCAGATATTAACAAGCCAGAACAAAGTATCTGGCGTACGGCTCGAATCGGGCGATGTTATTACCGCAGACTACACAGTTTTCAATGGCGATCCGATGCATCTGTACAGAGAATTACTACCACGCAAGGATATTCCGTTTGCAACTAAAATGAAACGCGACTTCAGTAAACTCTCGATGGGGTTATATGTACTATTTTTTGGTACCGACAGACAATATCCTGATGTGGCGCATCATACTATTTGGATGGGGCAACGTTACAAAGATTTGTTAGATGACATATTCCACAGACAAATTCTGGCCGATGACTTTTCTTTGTATATACACCGGCCGACCGCGACCGATCCATCATTTGCACCAACCGGACACGATAGCTTTTATGTCCTTGCTCCAGTTCCCCACCAGGGGGCTTGCATTGACTGGAGTATCGAAGAACCGAAACTCAGAGCACGCATCATTGACGCACTTGATAAAACAATACTACCCGACTTGAAAAAACATCTGAGGGCCCCGTTTTCAATGACACCGGAAAACTTCGCTACGGATTATCTGTCTTATCAAGGTGCGGGATTTTCCATTGCACCCCTGTTCACCCAGTCTGCCTGGTTCCGGTTCCATAACAAAGCCGAGGGATTCGAAAATTTATTTTTGGCAGGTGCTGGCACCCACCCTGGTGCAGGCATGCCTGGAGTAATTTCATCAGCCAAGGTTGTCGAACAACTTGTTAGAGAGGCTACTATAAAAGCCACTTTTGTCTAAGGAATAACATGAGCAAAGAAAGACTGAAAAAATACGGAACAACTTTTCACTTCGCCAGTCATTTTTTGTCGAAGGCACAGATGGAATCTGCAGCGACTTTATATGGTATTTGTCGAGAGATTGATGATCTAGCTGATAAACAGACTAACAAATCGAGTGCAAGACAAGAATTGATCAGCCTGCGTGAAGCGCTTATTGCTCATAATCACAATCATCCAACGGTCGCGAAAGCGTTAGCAATTAAACCAAGGATTACTTTGGATGCACTTATCGAACTAACCGATGGCGTGTTGCTTGATACAGAGCAGGTAAAAATCAAATCCGAGACTGAACTTTTACGCTATTGCTATCAAGTGGCTGGCACCATCGGTCTTTTGATGTGCGATTTATTTGAAGTCAAAGACCCAATCGCGCGGCATCACGCCGTTGACTTAGGAGTTGCGATGCAGCTAACGAATATTTGTCGCGACGTGCAAGAGGACGCACTCAGTGGTCGTGTCTATTTACCTGCTGAATTGCTTGGATCAGTTAATGCTGAAGATATCGTCTCGCCAACTGCCGCCACAGGGGCGGCAGTTAGGCATTTGATTAGTTATCTATTGACAGAAGCGGAGACACGGTATGACTCTGGAATCTCTGGTTTGTGCTTCCTGCCACCACAAGCACGACTAGCAATTTTAATAGCCACTTTGACTTATCGAGAGATTGGTATGGTGATCGCGGACCGCGGTTTTGACGTTTGGGCGGGCCGTGCTTACACAACCAAAACTCAAAAATGTTTAATTGCGTTCAAAGGAACGATGACCTTCCTTTTTTCAAAAAAGCCACACCAATATCAAGGTTTTCATGACCCGGCATTACACCGGGGACTTAACCCCCGACCTGGGGTCCATTGGGCTTGATACAATGGATCCGTGGGTTCATATCATAGGAGGTGGTTTAAGTGGCCTATCGCTAGCCTCNTCGCTTGCTAAATTAGGGGCCCTGCCTGGAGAAGTTATTGTCTCAGAGCCNGACCTGGAGGCATTAACATCAAAGACCTTCAGTTTTTGGTTTAACGCGACTGAGCAGAATTTTCTGAAACCAGAATTCTCAAGCGATACCTGGAAACTCGGCACGGATAATTTTCAAGTCACTCACCAAGGCTCATGCTTTCGTTACGGGACAAGGACTGGTCGTAATGTAATGGAGTCTGCGCTTAGTGCGATTGATCGTCACCCTCAGATCCAAATAGCGAAAGAAATTGTTCACATACAACCGAAGGCGTCGCACTGTTTTGACAGCCGCCCTTGCGATATCGATAGCTTTCAATTAACCCAGAGCTTTGTTGGTACCGAAGTATTATTCGATCAGCCACATGGCATCTCACAAATTGAATTAATGAACCAAATGCAAACGATTACCACGGGGATAAGGTTCATCTACGTTTTACCTCTAGGATCACATCGACTGCTAGTAGAGCACACAGATTTTACGACTATGCCGTCGGATTTTTCGATACTAAAAGACCTAAACGACCGCTATTTACAGCATTATTTTGATGCATCACAATTTCGAATAACTAGAACGGAAGCCGCTCACATTCCAATGGGTTTCAAACATAAATCAATGAATTGGGGCATCCCCCTCGGAGCTCGAGGTGGAATGACCCGAGATGCAACCGGATATGGCTATCGAACGATTCGTTATGCATGTGATGTGATCGCAAAAGACTTGGTCAAATACAACTCTACAAAACCCTATCAACGTTTAAAAATAACAACCTGGGCGGATCAATTATTTCTCAACCTGATCAAACAACGACCTGACGTAATTCCAAAGACCCTAATGCAATTGGCCAACAAGATGTCCCCAGATCGATTTGCAGCATTTATGATGATGCGGTCCCCAACTGATCTTATTCACATGCTTAGGGCTGCTCCTGTTAAGCCATTTACCTGTGCGCTCCTGGGTCGGTATCAGTGGATCTAAGTCTCATTCTTGCGTCCTGTTTCATATCACTTGTGGGACTGCCTCACGGTGCATTAGACCCCGTTGTCGCTCGTCGCTGTGGTTTAATTTATGACCTACGATCCAGTGCACAGTTTTTTGCCGGATACGTCATTATTGTCGCTTTGGTTGTCTTATTGTGGCTACAACTTCCCTCCGCGTCACTGCTCCTTTTCTTATTAATTTCCTGTATTCATTTCGGCCGCGATTGGAAACAGAAAATTCCTTTCGGTGGCTTTGCGTATGGCGCGTTTGTTTTGGGCTTACCGGCGTGGACTGCGCCAGAACAGGTTGAACAGATATTTAGCTTCTTGATTTTCCAAAACGCAGCTGAAATACCACTTGTGTTCCTTCAGGGGCTCGGCGTGATTGGTACATTACTAATATTACTCGACCACAGTAGGGTGTCCGGCCTCTCTGCTGGTGAACTTCTCATTTTAATAATTTGTGCGGTCAGCTTTGAACCATTGTGGTATTTCGTTGCTTACTTCTGCGGGCTCCACAGCCCGCGACATCTCATTACCGAATTTAGAGGTATGCGAAAAGAACTGCGCTTGTCAGCATATGTCATAATGTTAGCACTTACTATTCTGACGTTAGGAATTGCAGCGGTGTCAGGATCCCATCTTGAGAAGTATTACGCGAGTATAGATATCGCAATCTATCAAGTCATATTCATAGGCCTGGCAGCGCTTACAGTGCCTCACATGTGCCTCCTCGAGTGGGCAGCCAGAAAACAAAATGGATAACATTGGCCGCAAGCGTGGACACATCGGGTCGGCCCTCGACCAAGAGCAAAATCAAAGTTGCTTTGACTCGATACGCCTCAAACACCGTTCATTGCCAAATGTCAGCCTTGAACAGATCGTACTTGACACCCAATTCTTTGATAAAACCACAACCGCCCCTTTTTTTGTCAGCTCCATGACGGGAGGTCCATCCGAATCTGAACGTATTAATAGGCACTTAGCTGAAGCCTGTAACGAACTCCGAATCGCGATGGGCGTCGGCTCACAGCGTATCAGCATCCAGGATGGTGAAACTTTTGGTTTAAATTGGTCGGTTCGACATGCCATTGGTAACTTGCCACTATTTGCTAACTTTGGTGCCGTAAATTTGCCACATTTAAAAGCAGTTGAAGAGTTAGGAAGAATCTTGGATCCCATCGAGGCTGATGCGCTGATTCTTCATTTAAATCCGATGCAAGAGGTATTTCAGTCCAATGGGGACACAGACTGGCGGAATATTATTGGCCATATTTCCGAAGTTTGTGAATGGTCGCCGGTACCCGTTGTGGTCAAAGAAGTTGGCTTTGGACTCGATCTGGACTCATCAAAAGAATTGGTAGCCGCAGGCGTAAAAATTTTGGATGTGGCGGGTACAGGAGGCACCCGATTTGCTGACATTGAGATAGAGCTAAATACAAATATCGGCGAGATACTCTCGACAAATGACGTATTTAATAATTGGGGTTATACAACAGCCGAATGCTTAATCAACATTAGTAGGGCGCTTCCATCGACTACTTGCTGGGCGTCTGGTGGTGTTCGAAATGGTCTAGATGTTGCTAAATCGATGTGTCTCGGTGCGAGTGCTGTTGGAATTGCTGGACGACTGCTGCGACCGGCAACAGAATCGACCGACGCAGTCCTCACAGTCATGAAACAGTTTAAGAGTGAATTACGCATAACGTGCTTTGGACTTGGCGTCCAAGCAGTGGGAGATCTAAACACTACACATATCTTAGATGGCACCCGTGTAGATTGAGGAAATAGCCTGGTCAGATACTAATATTCGGTATGAGCTTAAAGAAAAAGCCGATGGGAAAATCGAGCTTTCAGTGGTTACGAATACCATAATATTCAAAGATAAGCAGGCAGTAGTCCCCTTTACGCATTGTTTATCGACGTTTGATACCGAGACATCCTGATCACAAAACCCAATTAATGAACTAGATTCGAAGGAGTCTCGAGTTCAAGTAAATACCGATTTCCCTCGAAAAGGTCGTAATGCCAGGTCAGTCATGGTCGCCATCGGCGTAACCATTCTTATCGTAGACAGGCTCAAATATATACTGTAACAACCCCTGTGCTCCTGCCGAGCTCTTACGCCAGTTTAAATTGCACATAGAGGGCTTTCAAAAAGAGCTAAGGCCATGCTAACCATCCTTTTATTTCTGCGCGGAATTTTTTCAAGGTAGATAGATATGATTAGCGGATTGAAATGACCACCACAAAAAACCCTGTCTAGAGCTTTTTCGCATTTAATATCTGACAGATTAGATGATCCCGATGA
>PBZS01000042.1 GCA_002730235.1 Gammaproteobacteria bacterium
TCGATACGCTGACGAAGAATGGTTACAACGCGCTCGTTCGAAAGGAATAACTATGGAGAAATTTCACGGAACAACGATTGTCTCAGTCCGACGGGATGATCAGGTCTGTATCGGCGGTGACGGACAAGTTACCTTAGGCAGCACCGTGATGAAAGGAAACGCCCGGAAAGTCAGACGTCTTTATCACGATAAGGTTCTTGCTGGATTTGCTGGAGGGACTGCTGACGCCTTTACTCTATTCGAACGCTTTGATGCAAAACTCGAAAAGCATCAAGGTAATTTAACAAGAGCAGCGGTGGAGCTGGCAAAAGATTGGCGACAAGACCGGATGCTGCGAAGACTAGAAGCAATCCTGGCGGTTGCAGATACCGAGACATCCCTAATTATTTCCGGAAACGGAGATGTTATGGAACCAGAAAATGGAATTATTGCCATTGGCTCGGGAGGACCATTTGCGCAAGCCGCAGGTCTCACCCTTCTCCGAAATACTGAACTCCCAGCACGTGCGATTGTTGAAGAGGCGTTAAAAGCCGCAGGCGAAATCTGCATATATACAAACAGTAATTTCACTATTGATGAACTGAATATAACCCATGACTGATCTTTCACCGCAAGAAATTGTGTCACAGCTTGATCGGCACATTATTGGTCAAGCTGATGCCAAACGTGCTGTAGCAATTGCTCTACGCAACCGATGGCGTCGCATGAGACTCCCCACAGAATTAGCCAAAGAAGTAACGCCAAAAAATATCCTGATGATCGGTCCGACTGGCGTGGGTAAAACCGAAATAGCGAGACGCCTAGCCCGACTCGCTGAAGCTCCATTTATTAAGATCGAAGCAACGAAATTCACCGAAGTCGGCTACGTAGGCCGCGATGTAGAATCAATTATTCGTGATCTCATCGGTGTTGCGATTAAGGATGAACGCGAACGTCTTTTGCTCGATGTCCGTGACCAAGCGGAAGATCGTGCCGAGGAACGTATCCTCGATATTTTACTCCCACCACCGCGAGGCGATCATCCAATTCAACCTGATAATAGTGGTGCTCGTCAGGTCTTTCGAAAGAAATTACGAGAAGGCGAGTTGGACAATAAACAAATTGAAATCGATGTCAAAGCATCGAGCGCAGGAGTTGATATTTTAACACCTCCGGGTATGGAAGACATGGCAAGCCAACTGCAAGACATGTTTTCCAAATACGGTCAAGACAGTACAAAGCGGCGGAAACTCCCAATCCAAGACGCATACAAGATTATTGTTGATGAAGAAGCGGCCCGCTTAATCTCCGATGACGATGTCAAGTCAACGGCTATTGCCAACGTTGAAAGCCGTGGCATCGTCTTTTTAGATGAGATCGATAAGGTATGTCGTCGCGAAAACACCCAAGGTGCAGATGTCAGTCGCGAAGGAGTTCAACGTGACCTACTGCCCTTGATCGAAGGTACAACAGTGCAAACCAAATTTGGATCTGTCAAAACCGATCACATTTTGTTTATCGCCTCTGGGGCATTTCATTTGTCAAAGCCATCAGATCTTGCTCCAGAATTACAAGGTCGGCTACCTATCCGTGTTGAACTCGACGCACTGAAACCTGCTGACTTCGCCCGCATTCTCACTGAGCCCGACCATTCTCTTGTGACACAGTACAAAGCAATATTGGAAACCGACGGTATTATTATTGAGTTTACAGATAGCAGTATTGACGCAATCGCTGAAATTGCTGCCCTTGTAAATGAGAAGACCGAAAATATAGGCGCTAGGCGGTTGCATACACTAGTTGAGCGAGTTTTAGAAGATTTGTTGTTCCAAACTGGTCAAATAGCCACTAAACCAGTGACTATTGATCGGACATATGTCGAATCGCGCCTGACAGAACTGAGTCAAGACGAAGATTTGTCAAAATTCATCCTATGAGGTGATATGAAAAAGACTACACACTTTGGATTCCAAGAAGTTCCCATCGAGGAAAAAACCTATCGCGTTCGGGAAGTCTTCAATAACGTTGCAATACATTACGATCTAATGAATGACCTAATGTCTGCTGGTCTTCATCGCTTGTGGAAACGCGTGGCCATCGAGACAATCGCAGTTCGTCCTGGAATGCAAATTCTTGATTTGGCATCAGGTACTGGTGATTTAGCGCGTGGAATGTCGCGCCGAGCCGGCTCTGAGGGTCATGTTGTCATGACTGATATCAATGAGCGGATGCTCCATGTTGGTAGAGACAAATGTATCGACCATAACGAGCTTAAAGGTCTCAGTTGGTGCCAATGTAACGCGGAGGAACTGCCATATCCGAGTGGAGCATTTGATAGAGTGACGATCGGATTCGGTCTTCGGAATGTTACTGACAAAGATAATGTCCTTCGCGAGATGTATCGGATTCTAAAGCCAGGTGGCAAAGCACTGGTTCTCGAATTTTCAAAGCCAATCGATGCGTCACTCTCGCGAATCTACGACATTTACAGTTTTTCGATATTGCCGACTATGGGCCATATTGTCGCGCAGGATAAAGAGTCATATCAATACCTGGCCGAATCAATTCGAAAGCATCCTGATCAAGATACGCTCGCGGAAATGATGAGAGAAGTAGATTTCGAGTCTGTTACTTACAAAAATTTAACTAAGGGCATTGTCGCAATTCATACAGGGGTAAGAGCATGATTCCACGCCTCATGATTGCAGGCCTCGTTGCCGCTTCGGAACAAGTGATTACTGCAGGTATGCGGATTGTAAATATTCAGCCCGAACGACTGGTCCCCATGGCTGGTAAGGTTTTGAAAGTGAGAATTACTGATCTTGATCTTGATATTTGGATCATTTGTGGTGAAGAACACTGGTGGCTAGCCACAGAACCACAGGAAAGTGCAGATGTGGAGCTATCTGGAACTCTTGGAAGCCTTATCGAAACGGCCAAAGCACTTACACAACCTAATGCGCCTCTGATTTTTGAGGGTCTCGATATCCGTGGTAGCGTTGGCGTCCTTCAAACCATGCAGAAAACGTTTCAAGGCATGGACCTAGATTGGGAAGATGTGGCTACAAGAGTTCTAGGACCGATGCCAGCTAATCTGCTGATCAAAACCTTGCGAACAGCCCGAGCGCAATGGTTGACGAGCCGAGCATCGCTCAAAAGGCAAACAGATGAATTTCTGCGATCTGAACAGAGTAGTCTGATAACCTCGGACATTTTTTTGGATACGGAAACCAGGACAACCTCGCTGAAACGTCAAATTGACCGGCTCGACGCCCGTTTAAAACGTATTGAGGGGCAACATGGGTAGCTCGTTCCGCCTACTGAAAATTCTTCGAGTTTTGTTTTCAGAGCGAATTGACGAACTATTACCGCAGCCTAAGCGTCGTTTTTTAAAAGCGTTGGCATGGTGCACCCCCTTGGTACGTGGTAAGCGCAGCCGTGGTGAGCGTCTAAGAGATGCCTTGCAAACGTTGGGGCCTGTATTTGTTAAATTTGGGCAGATGCTGTCCACGCGTCGAGACCTGCTCCCACAAGATATTGCCGGCCCACTAGCTGAACTACAAGATCGGGTAAAACCCTTCTCTGAAAAAGTGTCGAGGTCAATAATAGAGACTGATCTGGACTGCTCGATTGATGAAATCTTTAGTGAATTTTCGTCCGAAGTCATGGCATCCGCGTCGGTCGCGCAGGTTCATGCAGCGCAACTGAAGACGGGCGAGAAAGTCATTGTCAAAGTTATTCGTCCAGGTATTGAGAAAGTCATCGAAGAAGACCTCAAACTCATGACAACCATTGCGAAGTTCGTCGAAAAAAATTTCATTGACGGAAAACGCCTAAAGCTAGTTCAAGTCGTATCAGACTACCGCATGACCATCCTAGACGAACTCGATCTGATGCGTGAAGCCGCTAATACAGCGCTAATCCGACGAAACTTTATAAACTCACCGATATGTTATGTGCCCAACATTTACTGGGATTACACGCGGCGTAATGTCATGGTCGAAGAGCGAGTCTACGGGACACCGATTTCACGGATTGACGTCTTCAAAGCCAAGAAAGTTAACATGGAAAGGTTAGCAGAGCGCGGAGTTGAGATCTTCTTTACACAAGTCTTCGATCATAGTTTCTTTCATGCTGATATGCATCCTGGGAATGTATTTGTAGATATCGCAGATCCAGAAAATCCGATCTATAAAGCGGTTGATTTTGGTATCGTCGGTACACTAGATCCAACGTCACAGGCGTATCTTGCACAGAATCTAATTGCCTTTTTTGACCGCGACTACCGAGCGGTCGCAGAACTTCATGTCGAGTCAGGATGGGTGCCGAAAGATACCAATATCGGTGAATTCGAGAGTGCTATCCGAACTGTTTGTGAGCCGATTTTCCAAAAACCTTTAGGGGAGATCAGCTTTGGTATCTTATTAATCCGCTTATTTGAAGTTGCCAGACGATTCCAGATGGAAGTGCAACCGCAACTTATTTTATTACAGAAAACCCTCTTGAATATCGAAGGTCTTGGCCGCGAGCTCTATCCAGAACTTGATCTCTGGAAAACCGGCAAACCATTTCTTGACCGCTGGGTAAAAGAGCGTTTAGGTGCGCGTGGAATTGTAGAATATGCCAAACGAAATATATCTCGATGGGCTGTTCAGTTCCCCGCACTTACAAACACTGTCCTTTCCACACCCGAGAGATTAGAGCGTCTGGAGTCGATACAAATCCAACAGGCGGAATCGCTTTCCCAAGTTGCAAGAGAAGGAAAGAAACGACGACTTTCAGGACATGTCAGTGCCCTACTCGGTATATTCGGTCTCATTCTTTCTGGATCAGCGCTCATCGCTGAGTACGACTGGTTAGCAATGTATTGGCCACTGACGATTGCTGTATTGTCACTAGTACTCTTGGTTAGGCGATAGCAATGGAAATCAAAGAAAAACATCTCAGAGCTCGACTTCTCGATGAAATTTGCTTCAATGCCGATGGATTTATATGCGCGATCGCTCAGGATCACATCACGAAAACCATCCTAATGGTTGCTTGGATGAGCCGCGAAGCGCTGGATCTAACCTTAGAGACTGGAAATGTGGTCTACTACTCGCGTTCTCGTAAAGCGCTCTGGCGGAAAGGTGAGACATCGGGACAAACGCAGCAGTTAATCGATATACGTATCGATTGTGATAAAGATGCGATCCTTTTGGAAATCCTGCAGGAAGGGGTGGCTTGCCACACTGGACGAAGGAGTTGTTTTTCGTGGGCGCCGAGGAGTGATGGGGTGTGGGAACCAGTAGAGCCCGTAGAAGTTAACCCCAACGAGTTATACGGGGGTAACCAATGACAGTTATAGAAGTCCTTGAAGACCTGTTAGCAGAGCGTCGCTTTGGTGATCCTGAAAAGTCGTATGTCTCTAAACTGCACCACAAAGGGCTCGACCATATCCTAAAAAAGGTAGGTGAGGAATCAACTGAAGTCGTCATGGCCGCAAAGGATGCGGCACGCTCGAAAAATAATGGGGACGTGATCCACGAGGTAGCTGACCTATGGTTCCACACGCTAGTTTTACTGTCACACCTAGAAGAACCTCCCAGCGCTGTATTAGCCGAGCTAGAAAAGCGTTTAGGCGTCGGTGGACTGCTAGAAAAAGCAAATCGAGCAGATACTCATGACTGAATGTCTTTTCTGTAAAATTCGAGACGGTGAGGTGCCGGCAGACATCATATTCGAGGACGACGAGTGTCTGGCATTTTGCGATATTAATCCAAAGGCGCCCGTGCATTTTTTAGTGATCCCACGCCGTCATATTGCCAATTTATGGGACGCGAGGAACGCTGATGAGGGTCTGTTAGGACGAATCCAGCTTACGATTCCTAAAATTGCGAAGGAACAAGGACTGGATTCAGGATTCAGAACAGTGTTGAATACGGGGCCCGGAGGTCATCAGGAGGTGTATCACATACACTACCATGTCCTTGGAGGTGGCCCGTTTACCGGCTTTAATTAACAATATATAGAAGAATAGGAGCCCGTTATGGGAATTGGTGGTATCAGTATCTGGCAGTTATTGATTATCTTGGCCATCGTGATAATGATCTTTGGTACCAAGAAACTGAAGTCGCTTGGGGGTGATTTGGGTAGCGCGGTAAAAGGATTCCGGCAGTCAGTAACAGATAAATCTGAAGACAAAGACGCCGACGAGAGTCCTCAAGCTGCAGCAGGAGATACTGTCCAGAAGAGCGAATCCAGCGAACCCCAAAAAAAACAGCAGGCTAAAGCGAAAGAGAAGGTCTAGGTGCTGGATATTGGTGCGACCGAGCTTCTGCTCGTTGCAATCATTGGCCTCGTCGTCGTTGGTCCTGAGCGGCTTCCTAGGTTGGCTCGAACGCTCGGTTTATGGGTCAAGCGGTTGCGCGGACAGGTATCGTCTATTCAAAGGGATATAAATCGCGAGCTCGAGCTCGAAGATCTCAAGCGTCAACTCGAAGCACGTGGTGGAGGCCTGAAGATGGAGGACATCACCGGCGACGATCCATTTGGTCTTGAACAGACACCCACTAACACAGCTACGGAAAAGAATGAGCGATCGAAGTCTGAATGATCAGCCTCTGATCGCCCACTTGATAGAACTTCGCGATCGACTAATCCGAATACTTATTGTCATTCTGCTATTTTTTATTGTCTTCATCGCTTTTGCGAACGATTTATATGCCTATTTAGCTCAGCCACTGCAATCGTTGTTACCTGAAGGTGCCTCAATGATTGCAACCCAGGTAGCTTCACCATTCCTCGCACCCTTTAAGCTCGCTCTTTATCTTAGCGTCTACTGTGGTGCTCCCATGATTCTCTACCAACTCTGGGGTTTTATTGCACCCGGACTTTATAACAATGAAAAGAAAATTGCGGCCCCTCTTCTGGTTTCGAGCATCTTCCTTTTCTACGCCGGTATGGCTTTTGCGTACTATGCTGTTTTCCCACTAGTTTTTGGTTTTTTTACTACCATAGGACCCACCGGTGTGACCGTAATGACGGATATTGACGCGTATCTGTCATTTGTCTTAAAGCTGTTTCTAGCGTTTGGGTTGGCGTTTGAGATTCCTGTCGCAACTATGCTCCTAGTCAAAGCTGGTATTGCCTCGCCCGAATCGTTAAAACAAAAACGACCGTATGTGTTCATCGGGTGTTTTGTTATCGGTATGCTTATCACCCCCCCAGATGTGATCAGTCAAACGCTTCTCGCCGTTCCAATGTGGTTACTTTTCGAAGCAGGGCTAATCGGAGCCCGTTTCATCGGAGCTCCCCGAGGCTCAGGCACGAGTAATGATATAGAAGAAACAAGAGAGCCTGAGACCGCAGTACTCATCCAGAACGAGGCGTCGGACACGGCAGAGGAAACCAATGAGGATGGAGAGTTCGAGACTGAACCGACGGAACAAGAGAGCGACGATTCACCGATCCTAGAAGAGCTCAATAAGAGCGACTCCTCCGAGGATCCCAAGCCAAGTACAGGACCGCAAAAACCAGATCCAAGCTAGTTAATGACCATATAGTCCTGCGAGTTCACGGGTCGCACAACACAGACCCTCTGCCATTCTTGGGCTAAATACGCAATGACTTGCGCCTTCAATTATTTCAAGCTTGACTTGAGGGAATAGTTCTTTCAAACGCTTGGCATTAGTTAGAGGACAGACATAATCATTTGCTCCGTGTAACAAATACATAGGGATGGTATCAAGTTCAGCGTTTGGTCGGTCAAGTACCGCGGAGTCGATGAAGCAATCTTGACTCAAGTAGTGATGTTCGATCTGCGCATTACTCAATTCATGACTCGGCCGAATTTTCCTAGACTGTGTCGCCTGAGAGTCAGAGACTGATAACCGGTATTCCCACAAATTCCAAGCTCGAGCTGCTTGCAATCTTGTGAATTCGTCATCGGAGTGCAGAAGTAGGGCGTAGGCACTGAGCACATCATTTATCGATGCACGGTTGTGGTTGATAGGGGCGGTGAAATCAGCCCAGGCGGCCGGAAACATGCGAGATGCGCCATCGCCATAGAGCCACTCAAGGTTGTGTGAAGTATTCAAAAAAACACCCCGTAACACGATCCCCAAGCAGTGATCGGGCTCTCGATAGGCGTAAAGGAGAGCAAGGGTAGCACCCCAGGAACCGCCAAATAGCGCGTATCGAGCAAATCCGTAATGGACTCGGAGTTGGTCGATATCGTTAAGTAGTTTTTCCGTTGTATTGCCTTTGAGTGACCCGGATGGAGTTGATTGACCGCAACCGCGCTGATCAAAGCATAGAATATGGTATGTCTCAGGGTCAAAGAAGCGATGCATGAGCGGTGAGGTGCCGGCACCCGGACCTCCGTGCAAACAAATAACAGGTAACCCCTGTGGATTTCCGTACAAGGCAACCCAAAGACGATGCTGACGATCATTAGTAATCAACATCTCTTCTAAATATGGATTAGACTCTTGATATAGCCGGTGCATACGCCCCCTAACGGGGCGGCATGCACTCCTAGCTTGCCGCCTTGGCCCGACCTGCACGCTTGCGATCAGACTCTCTGAGTAATTTTTTGCGAAGCCGAATATTATTTGGCGTGACTTCTACAAGTTCATCATCATCAATGAATTCGAGCGCAGACTCAAGTGTGAGCTTGATGGGCGGCGTCAGAATTAAATTTTCGTCAGTGCCGGCGGCCCGGATATTGGTTAGCTGTTTACCTTTCACCGGATTAACAGGGAGATCGTTTGACCGTGCATGGATACCGAGCAACATGCCTTCGTAAACGTCGAGACCAGGTCCGACTATCAGGCGGCCACGATCCTGCAAACTGAACAGTGAGTACGCTGTAGTTTCGCCGTTCGTCATTGAAACCAATACGCCATTAACTCGATTTCCTAGTTCGCCTTGTTTTACTGGTCCGTAATGGTCGAATACATGGCTCATGATTCCGGTACCTGAGGTCATAGTCAGGAATAGTGATCTAAACCCAATCAGTCCACGTGCAGCAATTATATATTCTAAACGTAACCGACCCTGATCATCAGGCTCCATATTTTTCATATCAGCTTTGCGAAGACCCATGGCTTCCATGACCGCACCCTGATGTTGATCCTCAATATCGATAATCAGATACTCATATGGCTCTTTCTTAACCCCTTCGATTTCCCTTATGATCACTTCAGGCCGTGATACTCCTAGTTCGAAACCTTCACGACGCATCGACTCAATCAAAACAGACAGGTGAAGCTCTCCACGCCCTGAGACAATAAATTTATCTGGAGAGCCACCCTGCTCAACGCGTAACGCGACATTGTGAATAAGCTCACGATCGAGGCGATCTTTGATGTTGCGAGAGGTCACATATTTTCCATCTTTTCCTGCAAATGGACTGTCATTGACTTGGAAAGTCATGCTCACTGTTGGCTCGTCAACGGTTAGTGGTGGCAGGCCTTCAGGCGAGTCAACCGAACAAACAGTGTCCGAGATAGAGAGCGGATCTAGACCCGTAATACATACTATATCGCCTGCCGTAACTGTCTCTTGCTCAAATCTTTCAAGACCCGTGTATCCGAGTATCTGCAAAATTTTTCCGTTTCGAATGCTGCCATTAGGATCAACGACAGCGACTTGCTGATTCCGTTTTAACTGACCGCGACGGATTCGCCCGACGCCGATGACGCCCTGAAACGCATTATAGTCGAGCGCTGAAATTTGAAGCTGTAATGGTCCATTAAGATCTACTTCAGGGGCAGGACAATGGTCGATAATCGCCTGCAAGATTGGCTCCATACCCTCGGTCAGGTGATCAAATTCTTGACCGGACAGACCATTAATCGCCGAGCAGTACACAACTGGGAAATCAAGCTGATCTTCAGTACCGCCAAGTTGATCAAAAAGATCAAATACCCTATCAATCGCGCCGTGTGGATCGGCCCCAGCCTTATCAACTTTATTTACAATAACGATCGGCTTTAGCCCTTGTTTGAAAGCCTTTTGAGTTACAAAGCGAGTTTGGGGCATCGGTCCCTCAGCTGCATCCACTACCAGCAAAACAGCATCAACCATTGATAAGACACGCTCAACTTCACCACCAAAATCGGCGTGCCCTGGCGTGTCAACGACGTTGATCCGGTAATCATTCCAACTAAGACCAGTATTTTTGGCAAGAATCGTAATCCCCCGCTCTCTCTCCTGATCGTTCGAATCCATTACGCGCTCATGCTGCATATTTTTACGATCCAAGGTACCTGACGCTGCAAGCAGCTTATCGACGAGGGTGGTCTTTCCATGGTCTACGTGCGCAATGATGGCTACGTTACGTATCCGTTCAATCATAAGGTCCTCCAGCGGCGCGCAGGAGTATAGCGGACACTGTATTTCAGTAGTAATTTTTTTGGCGGAATAAATTAAATGCACTATATCGGTGCGTATAATTCTAATTTTGCACAATTAAAGTGCAAAATTATCGCAATCGCACCACAATAGTAACCGTATTTCCATTAAAATCGGAGCTTAACAAAAACGGCACAATGATTGCTGTTAATTAAAGAAGCACTCAACCGCCGAAGGTTGAGTATCGAGTTCGATACACGGAGTCAAAAATGTCCGAGAATACTTTGAAATTAATAGCAGATAGCGAAGCCCGTTGGATAGATCTTCGCTTCACAGACCCTCGGGGTAAAGAGCAACACGTAACGTTTCCAGCATCAAAAGTGGATGGTGAATTTTTCGCAGAAGGGGCCATGTTCGATGGCTCTTCGATTGCTGGTTGGAAAGGAATCAACGAATCAGACATGATATTGATGCCTGATGATGCCACGGCAGTAGTTGACCCGTTTACTGAAGAAGTTACCGTGAATATAAGGTGCAACATCGTTGAACCCAGCACAATGCAGGGTTATGAGCGAGACCCACGCTCAGTTGCTCTCCGCGCAGAAGACTATCTTAAATCGACCGGTATCGGCGATATATCATTTTTCGGGCCGGAGCCTGAATTTTTCGTATTCGACAATGTCCAGTGGAAGGCCGACATGTCCGGTGCGATGTATAAAATCGACGCTGAAGAAGCGGCTTGGGCCAGTGATGCAGAGTTTGAAGGTGGTAACATGGCGCACCGCCCTGGTGTGAAAGGGGGATATTTCCCTGTACCGCCAATTGATTCGGCCATGGATCTGCGCACAGCAATGTGTGAGACCATGGAGGCCATGGGTCTTGAGGTTGAGGTCCATCACCACGAGGTCGCCACGGCTTGCCAAAACGAAATTGGTGTGAAGTTTAACACGCTGGTAACCAAAGCCGATGAAGTACAGATCTTAAAGTATGTCGTTCATAACGTCGCGCATGCTTACGGAAAAACCGCCACATTTATGCCAAAACCCTTGGTTGGCGACAACGGTTCAGGAATGCACTGCCACCAATCAATCTGGAAAGATGGTAAAAACTTATTCGCAGGTAATGGGTACGCAGGATTGTCAGATGAAGCTTTGTACTACATCGGAGGTATTATCAAACACGCGCGGGCAATTAATGCCTTCGCCAATGCGTCGACCAATTCATACAAGCGGTTAGTACCAGGGTTCGAAGCACCAGTAATGCTCGCGTATTCGGCGCGTAATCGCTCGGCATCGATCCGTATTCCGTATGTGTCAAGTGCTAAGGGCCGTCGTATTGAGGTTCGGTTCCCGGATCCGACAGCGAATCCCTACCTGGCATTCTCGGCAATGTTGATGGCTGGCCTCGACGGCATCCAGAACAAGATTCACCCAGGCGAGGCGGCAAGCAAAGATCTTTACGACCTTCCTGAAGAAGAGGCTCTAGCCATACCCACAGTTGCCTCGAGTCTTGAACAGGCACTGGATGCTCTTGATGCGGATCGGTCCTTCCTTACCGCTGGGAATGTTTTCACCGATGACATGGTCGATGGATACATCAATTTAAAGCGGGAAGAAGTGGAACGTCTAAACATGACTACCCACCCAGTCGAATTTGGCATGTATTATAGCGTATAGACGAGGCGGGCCGAGAAATAATCCCGGCCCATACTATGATACCCGCAATACTGAAAAATAATCTGTCCACTGGTGTATTACTGCTCAATAGTTCGCTTGAAGTAGTTTGGACCAATGACTCTGTTCTACAAATTTTGGGCACAACCAAATCCCAAGTAGTCGGCAAATCAATCAGCACGTGGGTAGTCGACCAAGTTGATAATTTGTATCAAGAAGCCTTGGACGCATGCATGAACTTTGGCCGTCCCTTTATTATAAGAGAACTAAAATTAGGACATGTTGGGCACATGTCGACCGTAGATGCATCCTTCAGTCAGATACCTGCTACGGGCGATGATGACTCTTTAGTAATACAAACCAAGCCTGTTCTTCTGATTGAAATCTCTCAAGTCGATAATTTACTTAAAATTGCCAGAGACTCGAAATATGCAACCGACGAAAACAACCTAAAAAAGATCCTAAGGGGTTTGGCACATGAGGTAAAAAACCCTCTGGGTGGCATAAAAGGGGCAGCTCAACTAATGGCGAAGGAAGCAGATGCCTCAATTTTTCAAGAATATTTACAGATCATTATTTCTGAAACTAATAGGCTCACTAATCTGGTGGACAAATTGATCGGCCCACACAAACAAGAGCAATTTGAAACCACAAATATTCACAAAATCTTGGAGCACTGTCGAACACTCATAAGTGCCGAGATTGGCGGATCCTACTTTATCACCCACGATTATGATCCAAGCCTTCCCGAAATTCAGGCGGATGAGGAACAGCTAACCCAAGCCATTATCAATATCGTAAGAAATTCAGCTCAAGCCTTAAGTGAAGCCGCAACTACTGACCCCGTTATTTTATTTAGTACGAGGGCCATCAGAAAACACGATCCAGAGACTGGCCTCGTCACTTCTGCAATACAGCTCCGCATAAAAGATAACGGCCCAGGAATTCCCGAAGACATTAAAGACCGAATGTTCTTCCCGATGGTCTCTGGCAGAGCACAGGGTTCAGGTATCGGACTTTCAATTACACAAACTATCATCTCAAGGCATCACGGTTGGATCGAAGTAAATTCGAGACCAGGACAAACCACAGTAGATGTAATACTGCCGTTCGGAGAAATACAATGAATTCACCTACTGTTTGGGTCGTTGATGACGACCGTTCAATTCGTTGGGTTTTGGAAAAAGCTCTTCAGGGTGCCGGCCTTGAGTTCACAGTTTTTGATTCAGCCAAAGCAGTTCGTAAAGCATTGGAAGCACGAACACCAGCGGTTGTTATGACCGATATTCGTATGCCCGAAGAAGACGGACTTTCTCTCCTAGAGCATCTCCATACGGTCTCGCCAAAATTACCTGTAATTGTCATGACAGCGCATTCAGATCTCGATAGTGCAGTCGCCTCCTACAAAAAAGGCGCCTTTGAATACTTGCCAAAGCCCTTTGATGTCGATGATGCCATTTCGCTTGTACGACGAGCGCTAGAGCGGCAAAAAGAGACGCCCTCGATTAACGAAAGACAGGTGGGAGATGAAACGCCATTGATTCTTGGTGAAGCGCCAGCCATGCAGGATGTATTCCGTGCTATAGGACGGTTGGCACAGGCTGAAATCACTGTCTTGATAAACGGGGAATCTGGAACAGGCAAGGAACTCGTAGCCAAAGCTTTACATGCAAACTCTCCTCGCAAAGCTGGTCCTTTCATAGCCCTCAATATGGCGGCCATCCCTAAGGATCTAGTTGAATCTGAACTCTTCGGTCATGAAAAAGGATCATTCACTGGGGCAACTGGTGCGCGAATTGGCCGCTTTGAACAAGCCAACGCCGGCACCCTTTTTCTGGATGAAATAGGGGATATGCCCTTTGACACGCAAACGCGATTATTGCGTGTGCTAGCAGACAACGAATTCTATCGGGTCGGTGGAATATCGCCCGTAAAAGTGAATGTTCGTATTGTCGCTGCGACACATCAAAATTTAGAGGAACGCGTTCTTGAGGGCTCATTCCGCGAAGATCTGTTCCATCGACTCAACGTTATCCGTATTAAGCTTCCAGCATTAAGGGATCGCCGAGAGGATGTACCGGGCCTAGCTGAGCACTTTCTCGCAGTCGCTGCTCGTGAGATTAATACCGACCCGAAGCATTTGGGTGATGATGCTAAGCGATCGCTATCGGATTTCAATTGGCCAGGTAACGTGCGTCAACTTGAAAACATGTGTCGTTGGTTATCGGTCATGGCTCCAAACCCACAAATTCAAGCACAAGATTTGCCGCCTGAGATTACCTCTCCCACCAATAGCATGCCGAGAAATACTTTGACATGGACAGGGCTTTTACGGGAGCGCGCAGGGAGTCTTCTCAAATCGCACGAAGGCGAGGTAATTCCCAAATTAACCGAGGAATTTGAGCGAACGCTGATCGAGGTCGCCCTAACAGACACAGCCGGCAGAAAGAAAGAAGCCGCTGAAAAGTTGGGTTGGGGAAGAAACACCCTAACCCGCAAACTTAAGGAACTTGGATTTACGGATTCAAATTCAAGCACCGATTAATTTGTTTTTTGCTGCTTTCGCTGTTCGAGTAAAGCATCAAAATTAATTGGTGCGAGCATCGGGGCAGGAAACGTTGCCTTCACAGCGAGTGAATCTATCGTCTCACGAGCATAAGGGAACAGGATATTAGGGCACATCGAACCTAAAATATGTTCCACAGTCGCATCATCAAAACCCTGTAGAACGAAAACACCCGCTTGTTGAATCTCAATTAAAAATGCAACTTCTCCGTCTGTTTGGACGGTTACACCAAGCTTCAGAACCACCTCATACAGCGTATCATCCAGCCGCTCATTAGCGACATCTACCTCAAGACCCAGCTTCGGATCCCACTGCTTCTCAAAAATCTGTGGCACCTTAGGCGACTCAAGTGACAAATCTTTGGTGTAAACTCGAGCGATTGAAAAATTTTGTTCTACCTCTTCAGACATAAATACCTAGTTCCTTTAACCAAATTTCAAGCTGCCCCGACCGGAGCGCGGCCTGTGTATCATCACAACCCCCTACATGTCGATCCCCAATAAAAACTTGCGGAACCGTTCGCCGTCGGCTGGCCTGCACCATTTCTTGCCGCTTTTTTGGATTCAAATCAATCCTAACTTCGTTATATGGCACCCTTAAATCATCAAAGATCCGCTTTGCCATTAGGCAAAATGGACACATACCGTTGGTATACATCATCACCTTTTTCAAGATGCCTTTCCTTTTTTTACTGGAAGCGAGGCGGCCGTCCACTCAGACATACCTCCAGCTAACCGAACCACCTGCTCAAAGCCCTGGTCCCTTAGTTTTTTCACTACAGACCCGGCCGAAGTCCCCATTTTACAAACGACAACAACCGGGTTCGTCTTATAACGATTTAGCTCTGATAGTTTTTTTTCAACAACACTAGCAGGTAAGTTGTATGCGCCAGCGATATGGCCTTTTGTGAACTCTTGCTTTTCTCGAATATCCAAAATCAATGCATTCTCGCGGTTTATCATTCGTGTTGCTTCAGTAGTATTCACTGATTTACCAGCCTTTTTCGTTTCTGTGTAATACAGCGTTCCTGCCGCTGACACCCACAACACTACGAGTACCCAATTTTCCTGAACAAATCCGATTAAATTCTGCATATATGACGAGAGGCCGTGATCCAAACTTAGACGTCGAGTATAATGATGTAGCTGACGAAGTCACGGATCCCTCGTCGGTTCTTTGCCGAGATCCGCACTATTCGATAAACTCTGGACCGATAGATGCGACCGAAACCCATTGTACTTCTGATTTTGGACGGATTTGGACTCCGCGAAGCAGCGGATGACAATGCTATTCATCATGCAAACACACCCACATTTGATCGACTGACTCAGACAGCACCTCAGGCTCAACTAGAAACATCAGGTGAAGCGGTCGGTTTGCCCGAGGGCCAAATGGGTAATTCCGAGGTTGGTCACATGAGCCTCGGAACAGGTCGAGTTATTTACCAAGACTTTACCCGAATCAATAAAGCAATTGACGAAGGTAACTTCGGGACGAACGAAGTACTAGTTAGCGCATGTCGCCAGGCAAAAAACCAAGGTGGTACACTGCATATACTTGGTTTGTTAAGTCCGGGAGGGGTCCACAGCCACGAGGATCATGTTGAGGCAATGATCAGGCTAGCCGACACGCTTAATGTTCCAATGACTCGATTACATGCATTTCTTGACGGGCGCGATATGCCCCCCAAGTCCGCCAAACCATCAATGATTCGTTTCCAGAGATTGGAAACTGTGCACACTAACTACAAATTCTCGAGTCTCTGCGGTCGCTACTACGCGATGGACCGAGACAATAACTGGGATCGTATCCAAAGTGCTTTCGATCTCATTACAAAGAGCCAAGCTGAATACTCAGCCGGAACGGCGGTCGAAGGCTTGCAACAAGCCTACCAACGAGGTGAAAGTGACGAGTTCATCAAGGCAACGCGCTTAGGTGAATCATGGGAATTACGTCCGGAAGATGTGGTAATAGTAATGAACTTCCGCGCTGATCGAGCGCGTCAAATCACCAAAGCATTAACTGCAACCACACTATCCGAATTGAATCGCCCAAATTGGATGACTGCACTCAACGTATCAACATTGACGCAATATGCTGATGATTTAAATGTACGAGTAGCATTTCCGCCAGAACTACACTCGAATACGTTAGGTGAGGTTGTGTCACAAGCAGGCCTAACACAGCTTCGGATTGCAGAGACCGAAAAATATGCCCATGTAACTTTTTTCTTTAATGGTGGCAGCGGCTCCATCGTACCCGGTGAATACCACGAATTAATACCCTCGCAAAAAGTTGCCACCTACGACATGAAACCTGAAATGAGTGCCCCCGAAATTGCCGCCTCCCTGGTTGATGCTATCGCGCAAAAACGATTTGATTTGATTGTTTGTAATTTTGCCAACGGCGATATGGTCGGACATACCGGGAACTTTCATGCTGCCATCAAAGCAGTGGAAGCACTGGATCATGCTGTTAAGCTTGTTGTGGATATATGCGAGTCGGTCGGCGGAGCCTGTCTCATTACCGCTGACCATGGAAATGTAGAACAAATGTTTGATCCAGAAAATGGACAACCATTTACCGCACACACTACTGGACCAGTACCAATTTGGCTGGCCTCGAATCCCGTGAACGCGGTCAAGCTTACTAATGGCACTCTAAAAGATGTGGCTCCTACTCTTCTTGCCTTACTCGATATCGACCCGCCGATTGAAATGTCTGGTCGGTCGCTTCTGATTTTTTGATGCCCATTCTGATCTGGTTATCGATAGCCCTTTGGAGTATTCCAAGCCAAGCAAATGAAGTTAAAGAAGCCGAGCAGCAGAGACAACTTACCGAACAACTCCTCGAGACCTTGAAGGACAATGTTCAGCTGGATGCAAAAAAATTAGATATCGTGAAATCTGAACTCAATCGTTTAAATACTGAATCTGGAGACCTAACTCTTGCGGTTGCCAGTTCCGAACGACTAATGCGTGAACTGCGAAGAACACAACAACAAACAAAGGAGGGCATCCAAGAAACCTCCAACCAAGTAAGCGCCGCACTTAGCCACTACCGAAAAGAATTGACCGCTTATTATATAACTGGAACAACTTTCAGACCCAACTCTCAAAGCGAAGGCGGATTATCAGATTACTTACCATTCTTGCTAGATGCTCGCAAACAGAGCGTTTCTAACATTAAAGCGACCGCAGCTGATTTAAGAAGCTTGCTAATTGACCACGAACGAAACCTAGAAAAAGCTCAAAGAATTTCGACGGACCTCAAAAGTAAGCGTGACGCGCTATCCCAAAGAACCCGTGATCAAAGACAGCTGCTTGCGAGTGTCACTCGAAGTCTAAAAACCAAAAAGCAACGTGAAGATGCCCTCCATTCCGACCTTAAATCCCTTGATCGGCGAATTAAAGCACTACAGCTGAGATCCAAAGGGGCGGCCGCCCTTGAGTCCCTTAAGGGAAAGATGCCTTGGCCCGTCGTCGGTCGTGTTTTGCGGCGTTTTGGGCAGCATAGACAGGACGGATTCGGTGATTGGCAAGGGCTCGTAATTGGCACCATGGATGACAGCGAAGTGAAAGCAGTGCACGCAGGCAGAGTAGCTTATGCTGGTTACCTGCTTGGCTATGGCCTCGTGATCGTAATCGCCCATGATAATGGTCACGCCACGATTTATGGGCACAATCAAAACTTAAAAGTTGAAACAGGCCAATCTGTACTTGCACGACAGGTGATTGCGATTGTCGGGAATACGGGTAGTCTGAATGTGGCAGCACTATATTTTGGAGTGACCCAAAATGGAAAACCGGTCAACCCAAGTTCATGGTTAAATTGAGATCATAATGAAAACGATACAAAGCATTCTGGGCTTTTTACTCTCGACTTCTTTATCCTTTTCCAGCCAAGCGAATGAACAGTCGCGAGACGTCGAATCTCTCGAGGCGCTCCGCGCTTTTATCGAAGTATATGAACACATCAAAGGTGAGTACGTAGAGAAAGTCGATGACCAAACACTTCTAAATCATGCTATCAAAGGTATGCTGACCAAGCTCGATCCACACTCGGGTTATTTAAAGCCGCGCGATGTGTCTAGCCTCAGAGACTCAACCACGGGCTCATTTGGCGGCATCGGGATTGAAATGGATGTTGTGGATGGTTTGATCAAGGTAATTGCACCGATTGATGATTCACCGGCATCGCGCGCCGGAATCCTTGCCAAGGACATCATCACCCACGTGGACAATGAAACTATCCGCGATGTAAATCTGCAAAAAGCGATTGAGATTCTACGCGGACCGCTCGGCTCTGAAGTGGTGCTCAACATACTTCGGAAAATCGATGGAAAAGCAGAGGAATTGACCATTTCTCTTGAGCGAGCAGTGATTCGTATCACGAGCGTCAAACAAGAAATACTTCCACATGGAATTGGGTACATTCGAATCTCTCAATTTCAAAACAGAACAGGCCCTGACTTGGTTAAAGCCATTAGCAAGCTTCGATCTCAAGAAGAGCTCAAAGGTCTCATTCTAGATCTTAGGAATAATCCAGGCGGTGTTCTTTCAGCAGCCATTGAAGTGGTCGATGCGTTTATCAATGAAGGACTTATAGTGACCATCAAAAGTCGAGATGAATTCCTTGATTCGAAATATGAAGCAACAAATGCCACCGTCTTGAGCCAAGAACCTATAGTTATTCTCATTAACGGAGGCTCGGCTTCGGCATCCGAAATAGTTGCTGGTGCGCTTCAGGATCATGAACGTGCTGTTCTAATCGGAACACCATCATTCGGCAAGGGTTCGGTACAAACCATCTTGGCTTTGGAAAATAATTATGCATTGAAGCTTACGACTGCGCTCTACTACACACCGAGTGGTCGCTCAATTCAAGCGAAGGGTATTCAGCCAACAATTCAAGTTTCAGGAGGGGAAGCCCTCATCGAATCCGATACTCAAATGCGTGAGACTGACCTACCCAAGCATCTGGAAAACACCGAAAATATGGATATCATTAATGACAGTGTCGTTAAAAGGTTGGCCCAAGATAACCAGTTACTACATGCCTACAACTTGCTGCGTGGATCGCAACTACTTAGTCGGTCAGACGGACCTCGATCCCTGATCTCGCCATAGTCTCTTTGGCTTCACCGATAGTGTACTGCGCGAAATGAAAGATACTAGCAGCTAAAACAGCCTCCGCATGGCCTTCGAGCACACCATCGACTAAGTGCATCAAATTGCCAACACCACCCGAGGCAATGACTGGAACCGTCACCGCATCTGCCACTGAACGGGTCAGGCCCAAATCAAATCCATTTCGTGTTCCATCGCGGTCCATTGATGTGAGCAGGATTTCTCCAGCGCCGAAAGAAACCATGCGAACAGCCCACTCAACGACATCGATACCGGTCGATTTACGCCCCCCGTGTGTGAAAATCTCCCACCGATCTGAAGTGACCTGTTTAGCGTCGATCGCGACAACGATACACTGGCTGCCAAATTTATCGGCAGCTTTCTTCACAAACTCGGGCTCAAATACGGCTGCAGTATTAATTGATACCTTATCTGCACCCGCCAGCAATAAATCACGAATGTTGTCCGTATTTCGAATTCCACCGCCCACAGTTAGTGGAATAAAAACTTCGCTTGCCATACGTGACACGGTTTCGTAAGTCGTCGCCCTATTCTCATGACTCGCGGTAATATCGAGAAAAGTAATCTCATCCGCACCCTCTCTGTTATAACGACGACTAATTTCAACAGGGTCCCCAGCATCTCGGATATCTTCAAATTTCACGCCCTTAACTACCCGACCTTGGTCGACATCCAGGCACGGAATAATGCGTTTTGCTAGGCCCATCTAGTCGGTTTCCGTTAATCGAATGGCTTCCGCAAGATTCAGCGTACCCTCATAGATCGCTCTACCGGTTATCGCACCCACAACACCACCAGATTCGACTGCCAACAACTCAGTTACGTCAGATAGCCCTTTCAGACCGCCGGATGCGATCACCGGAAAACCGGTCTCGCTAGCCAGAGACGCTGTCGCCTTAACGTTAACACCCGATAACATGCCATCGCGGCCAATATCGGTGTAAACAATTGATGCAACCCCCGCATCTGCAAATCTGTTCACAACATCAACGGCCGACATCGTACTTGCTTCTACCCAGCCTTCAGTGACAACCCAACCATCCTTCGCGTCAACGCCAACGATAATCTGACCCGGAAATTGATGACATGCCTCTGTCACTAAAACCGGATCTTTAACGGCTTGGGTTCCGATGATTACCCAAGACAGGCCAAGGTCGAGATAAGCTTCAATTGTGGCTAAATCACGAACCCCGCCCCCCAACTGTATTGGCAAGTTTGGATACTCCGCTAAGATTCGAACTACCGCCTCTTTGTTCTCAGGTTTTCCTGCAAACGCGCCATCCAAATCCACGATGTGTAATCGCTTAGCGCCCGCTTCAATCCACCGGGTTGCAGTAGCAACGGGATCATCAGAATATACGGTCGCGTCTTCCATCCGACCTTGCCGTAGGCGTACACAAGCCCCATTTTTGAGATCGATAGCAGGAATAATCAGCATGCTCCATCCCAACTCAAAAAATTAGAATAGAGATGAATGCCCGCATCATGTGACTTCTCAGGATGAAACTGCACAGCAAAAACATTTTGCCTTGCCAGCGCAGCGCCAAATAGGGGGCCATATTCGCACCACCCGATCACACAATCGGCACCGGCATCTGCATAGCAATAGCTATGCACAAAATAAAAACGTGTGCGGTCAGATATACCTGACCACATCGGATGAGGTACTTGAACCACTTCATTCCAGCCCATGTGCGGTACCTTCAACAAATCGCCCGCATCCGTCTTCATCGATTTCGAAAATTGCCTGATTTGGCCAGGAAAAACACCAAGTGCGTTAACACCGGAGCTCTCTTCTCCATATTCGGCTAATATCTGCATGCCAACGCAGATCCCCATTAGAGGCTTAGTAGTTATGACGTCAAGAACGACACTGTCAAGACCGCGATCTTTGAGTCCTTGCATACAGTCGCCCATCGCCCCGACGCCAGGCAACACAACTCTGTCGGCAGCATGAATAGATGGCGCGTCTGATGTCACTATGACCCGACAGGTACCAGCATTTTCAATAGCCTTTGTAACACTATGTAAATTTCCAGAACCGTAGTCGATCACGGCAACTGTCTGCACCATTCAAAGCGATCCTTTCGTTGACGGAATCATCCCACTCATACGAGAGTCTGGAGTAAGCGCCATACGAAGCGCACGACCAAAGGCTTTAAATACGGTCTCGATCTGATGGTGCGAATTGTCACCTTTCAGGTTATCGACATGTAAAGTCACTTGTGCGTGATTTACAAAGCCCTGGAAAAACTCGCGGAACAGATCAACGTCAAATCCGCCAACAACAGATCGGGTAAAAGAAATCTCATAAAATAAACCGGGACGACCTGAAAAATCGATGACGACTCGGCTCAACGCCTCATCCAGAGGAACGTAGGCGTGACCATAACGGGTCATCCCTTTTTTATCACCCACCGCCTGAGCAAACGCCTGACCAAGAGTAATCCCTACATCTTCAACCGTGTGATGGTCATCAATCTCAAGATCACCACTGGCTTGAATTGAGAGATCAACCATGCCGTGACGTGAGACTTGATCAAGCATGTGCTCAAAAAACGGTATGCCCGTTTTAAACTCACCCACACCCGTACCATCCAAATTTAGATTGATCTGAATCTGAGTTTCTAGTGTATTTCGTTCAACTGAGGCAATACGATGTGCCATGGCCTGTTCCTTAAGCCGTTATAAACACCGTAGTATAGCGTTACTAGGCTTGACTGACGACAGAGGGTACCATGCGATTTGTAAGAGTTTTCTTTATCTTAGTGATAGTTTCACTAGTTGCCGTATTGGCTTCTGTCACCTACATCACTCAGGTACTGGACCCAAATGATCTCAAACCCACACTAGTCAGCTCAGCCAAAAAACAACAAGTCAAGCTCGAGCTACAAGGAAATATTACGTGGGCATTCTGGCCATGGTTCGGAATTTCCGTTGAAGAGGTCAGGGCATCATCACCCAACTGGGATTTTGCGGCAGAGAGGCTTGAAGGCTCACTTTCGATATTATCATTGCTCTCAGACACTATCGTGATTGACCGATTAAACGCAATCGCTCCAAAGGTGACCGTGAGAGTCGCACAAAACGATAAACAGTCAACTGTTCGGGATCGTTCCGAGTCGTCAAAAGAAAAAACGCTCCTAGTCCGTCAACTAGCAATCACAGACGGCGAAATTGGTGGACTATATCCCGAACTAACTTTATCTCGGGTCCAGTTATCGGTCGATTCGCTTACACCCGAAACAGCCAGCGATTTATCACTCTCCGCATACATAACATTTGGCGAATACCAAGCGCCACTGGAAGTTCAGACTAAAATCATTCCAACAGCTGCATTCGACGGAATAACCATTCGGCAGGCCTTCATCAGCTCCCGAGAGTTGAGCGTAACCTACGATGGCTATTTCAGCAGATCAAATTCAGGACAATTCAGTGGGGAGGGACAGCTTTCCGTTCCTGAATTCTCTCTCAGACAATGGTTGGGAGCAGGTAACTTCCCGGTCCCGGTAACGAGGGACTTAGACCGTTTCAATAAGGTTTCGGTAAAGTCGGGTGTCAAAGTATCTAACGACATGATCAGCCTGCGTCCATTCACCTTCGTCCTTGATGAGACCTCGATCGACGGTCGAGTCGATCTCGGGCTTCAGCCGTTACACATCGATCTTGAGCTGCTCGCCGACCAGCTAAACATCGATCAATACTCAGTAAACCCAAAAAATATAGAAAGTAGCACCGACCAAGACCAACCTTTCACGCCACTTCTGCTGGGTATCTATAAAGTTGATATTGGCACAATCACCGTCGCTGAGAAATCAATGACCGATGTTGGATTCGATTTGGGCGTGGGAACTGATGAAATTACACTCGGTAGGCTTGATGCCAAATTATTTGGAGGTGAGCTCCGCGCTGGTGGCACTTATTTGATAGCTCCTCAGATATCAAATATTACAGGGACCATAGCCGACGTCCAACTGTCACAACTGCAATTCTCCAAACCGCTCGATACACTCTCTGGTTCGTTACAATCCAGTTTTGATATCCGAGTAGCAGGTCGGGCTCCCGATGAAATGCTAGCATCTATTTCAGGACCTCTTCGTGTCAAAATTAAAAATGCATTACTGGGTCCGCTGAACGTGTCCGATGCCCTGTGTCAAGCGATCTCAGGCAATACGGAGGTGGTTGCGGATTCCGCCGATACCATGACTGTCGCGGCAAAGTTTCAGGAAGGTATCGCGGTGATTGATTCATTGAACGCGCAAGTCGCAAACTTACCCATCGAGGGTAGAGGGCGAATTAGTCTTATTTCAACTGCCTCAAACATTCAGGGAAGTATCCAGATCCCTACTGGGGGTGTAACCGGATCTTGTACCGTGCCTGAGATACTTCGGGGCGTAAGTTTGCCCCTCTCTTGCAGGGGCCAATTACGCAATAAGACGCTCAAATGCTCTATTGATGAAAAAGCCATACAAACTCTGACCACGAAGGCGAGCGCAGAACAACTGGAAGCCAAAGCACAGGAAAAACTCAAGGAAGCTGAAACACGAATGAAATCAACCATTGAGGACACACTTAAGAAAAAAATCGACGACCAAGAATCGAGGCTTTCAAACGATCTCCTCAACCGATGATCAATCGCTTCACCGAGCGCCTCGCGCGATGGCAAAAATTCCACGGCCGACACGATCTTCCATGGCAGAGTCACGGAGTATATGAAACTTGGATCTCCGAGATCATGCTCCAGCAAACGCAGGTAAAGGTAGTTATTCCTTATTACAAGCAATTCATCGTGCGATTTCCCGACGTTCAAACTCTGGCAAACGCGCCACTCGATGACGTGCTCTCACATTGGGCAGGACTCGGATACTACTCGAGAGCAAGGAATCTCCATAAAACCGCACAAATTATTGTCGAAAACTACGAAGGTAAAATCCCCAAAAATTTAGATAAACTCAAAGAACTCCCTGGAATCGGTCGCTCGACCGCGGGCGCGATATTATCCCTTGGTTTTGGACTGAGAGGAGTGATTCAGGATGGGAATGTCAAACGTTTGCTGGCTCGTTTGTTCGCAATCACGGGGGATCTATCTAAATCAAAAGCCCAAAACGACCTTTGGTCGCTGGCGGATAGCCTTACCCCTCAGGAGGGCGAGGCCTGCCGAAGCCATACACAAGGAATGATGGACCTAGGGTCAATCATCTGCCGCAGAATTCGGCCAGATTGTCCGATATGCCCATTCCAGAATGATTGCCTCGCCTTTCAACAAAATAGTATTGCCAAATTTCCGGCTCCAAAACAGGCTAATAAACGCCAAGACGAGCTGTGGGTCGTTTTGCAAATTGTTAACCAAGCCGACGAAACTCTCTTTATCAAACGACCAGCAAAAGGTATTTGGGGCGGACTGTACGCACCTCCAATTGGCCCGAGCTTAAAAGAACTCGGTAATGATATGAACCTAAATGCTGTCGCGGAGGCTGAATTTATTGGCGATATAGCGCACGCGTTCAGCCATTTTAAAGTGCGCCTTGAGCATTACAGATTGAAGATAGGCGAAGATCATGTTCGAGCTTCTGGAGAGTGGCAGATGGCTCAGCTATTTCAAAAGGGAATCCCTGCCCCTATCCAAAAACTGTTAGACAAGGATTCAGCATGACACGACTCGTTTTTTGTAAGAAATATCAAGAAAAGCTACCGGGTCTTCCAGCTCCACCTCTTCCCGGCTCGACTGGTCAGGATATTTTTGAAAATGTATCTGAAAAGGCATGGAAAGAGTGGCAGGGGAACCAAACGATGCTCATCAATGAGCACCGTCTTAGCTTGATGAATCCCGACGCACGAAAATTTCTGACTAAAGAGATGCATCGGTTCTTTGATAACGAAAAGTATGCAAAACCGGAGGGATACTTGCCGCCTTCAAGTTGACACCGTCTCGCAATTTCTGTTCAATACGCGACCGGTTCTAGAAGGCCAGATAGCTCAGTTGGTAGAGCAGAGGATTGAAAATCCTCGTGTCGGCGGTTCGATTCCGTCTCTGGCCACCATTAGCATCACAACTTCACACATAACTTATTAATGTATCCCAGTATGCCGTGTCCAGCATGATTGTAGGTGCAACAACGGGTTAAACATTTTCAGCTATCCTATGCGCCTATCTCAAACGTTGTATGTATCTCTTTGTAAGACCCGTTAATTATTCCTACTCACAGCGACAATCCAGAGATAATTACCTGCAATACCTGTTATTCGCTGGGTGCGAGTCAAAACTAGCTTAGTTTTGGGTGACAAGACCAGTGGCGTACCGGAAAGATAGTGATTAAGGAACTATCGACTCTGGTTCTAAAATCTGCAGTCCAAATCCAAAATCGAGATCCAACAACGACACAATCCTTCCGTCTCTTGCGAAAAAAACATACTCGCTTGCAGTATTGGGGGCCCTACCATCGTCTTCTAACTCAAAGGAATCAGTTTTATCCCATAACAACTTTCCATCATTATCGACCCTGATCAGTAGGCTTCTCCAAATTCCCCTTGGATCAGAAGTGCATTGGTCGAAAAGCTTTTGATTATCTTCAACTTCATCACAATGTGTACCGGTGCCACACGCTATAATTGCACCGCCATCGCCAGTTGAATCGATCCCCCAGCATTCGTCAAAAATGAAACGATCATTTCTACGATCAATGTTGGAAGAAATGCTTCTGTCGATACTTGGGTTTCCATATTGTTTTGACCAGAGAATCGAGCCGTCGTTGGACAGTTTTGTAATACTGCCATCCAAGGCACCACTTTTACCCTCGACGTGACCAACCATCAAATAACCATCGACCTTCCCATCAAAATAAGAAGGGGCAATGTCCGTGACTTCTCCGTGCGAGGGATAGGTTTTAATCCAGCTTGTTTTACCAGCTTTATCTATCATAATGACCGACGCCTCATGATTATCATTAGTTGTTGATGAGGCCACGACATAGGCTTCCTGGCTAACCACTTCCTTTATGGTCTTTGCGCTAATATTACCGGGAATCTCCAACATCCAATCCGGTTTCAAGGGTGCATCTTCATTCATCAACTGCCTTTCTTTAAAGTGCATTACAAAAGCGGTTCCTGTCGCTGGGTTTCCATAAGATTTAAACCCTTCCAACGAACCTTTTTCAGCATTGGTGACACCAGAGAGCACTATGCCATTTTCACTAGTGGTTTGGATAAATTCAAAAGCACTCTCTTTTTCTCTTTTTGAAGCAGGGATCATTGTGCTCCATATCTCATTGCCATCTGAAAGATTCAGTCTAGCTAAATATGAATGAATCACGCCATGATTGTCTGCGCGGAACCCAGCAACAAATACCGACTCTTCGATCTGTGCTGCGGCATTCACACCGTCATCCCTTCCTTTTGATCCAAATGTATAGATCCAGTCATAATTAAAATCCTCTTCTGGTATGAGCCAAAGAACACCTTCTGCATTCCGATAATCGGTGATCCGCACAACAAATCCATCACGCCCTCCCCCTACATCAGCGCTCTTCCCAGACAGGATGAAAGCTTGATTATCAGTTTCCAGACCGTGAACAGCGTGAGGGTCCGCATCCTCTCCTCCGCAACATTCACCAGTTGTAACCTTGAATAAGATTGTGTTGGGTGCTTTTTGATTTTTATTGATCGGATTATCGGTCGCCGACGCTACGGAAACACAAGAACAACCTAAGAAAACAACCGCTATAGCAAAAAGTATGGAGATACTTTTCATATATCCATTCCTCAAATTTACATGCCGCTCTCGTATATTTCCCATCAATAATTGAACCGATCTCACAATTTGGTTACCTCAATTAATTTGTATTGACATCTTTTCGATCGGTAGTCATCGCCCCTAACGTATCCGAATCTGAAAATTTCGCTCGTGGAGTATGCCTGGCCATGAAGTAAGTCTGCCAAGAGGTCAGTTCAAAATCATCTTTGATGTATTTGGACAGGTTTTCTGTCGGTAAACGACTGTATTGACGCACTCCATCGAGGTATGCAAGAGCTATGATGCGAAACATACGATTTACGCTTCGGTTTACGTTCAGTGATAATCCTTACAATTTAGCATCACTGCATTATCGCTCTAAGGGAAATAGCACCATGTCAGATTCATCAATCAATCCAAGATTTAAACCCACACGATAGAAACTCGATATCGAATATTCATCCAAGTAACTGCTTGTCTGCGCAACAGTTAATTCTCCACAAATCCTTTTACAGGCAACTTTCGTGACTTCCTGTAGTAGTGCGAAGTTTCTATAGTATTCGGGTAGTCCTTGTTTCCCCTCAGCTTGTCGTTTCATCGTCTTATTTTGTAAGTTCTCATCAACTAAACCATTGATCAAAGGGATAACTCTCTCGTCCTCATCATTCAGTCGGTTTACTAACAGAGAAAATGGAATTTCATGCCGAACCTTATATCGATCAGCATTTGGAGCATGGTAGGAGACAATAGACTGATCAAGGAAAACAAGAATTCGATAAATTCCGAGACGATCACTCACACTGCGTGTAATTGCTGAGATACCTCTCCCTTCATAAGGGTCTCCCTGCGTCACGAGAATGAGAGGTTTTTGAGGCCGTTCTTTGGCCCAGTGTTCTCTTAATGCGCCGTAAATGATGGTGGCAACCGACAGAGGATTTCTGGTGTCATATCCTCCCATACCTTCAATCACCAGAGGATGATGACCCGATAGTGCATGTAGACTCTCTTCTGCATTAACGTGACTCAACTAGTTACCTCTTTTTACTTTTCCAAATTCCACCACATTGATAAATATCTTTAAATCTGATCTTTATCCCAGGAAAACACTGGCCGTACGAAGAACTCCAATCAGTAACATCATCAAATCGGCATCTATCTAGAACGTCCCTGGGTTCAAGATATCTATAATACTCTTTAGGTCTCACGTTCAGTATATTGGTCGGACATATGCCAAAACCTTGAACAGCAAACTCTATCCCCCCACTTACACAACGTAGTAAAATTTAGAGAAAAATAATGGAACAGACGGGACAATCTTTTATTCCAGGTGGAAAATGCTTGGTTATTGGTACTGGCAATGGCAACTACCAGGAGACAAGAATAATGTACGGAAGAGTTTATGAAAGCGAACTCAATCAAGAGGCCGCGATAGATGATATGACGCAACCCAATGTAAAGACTGAGGAAGACTTATCTGAGCAAGAAGACGACGGATACTACACACCGGGAAGTGATCCACAGGAATGAAAAAACCAGACCGTGTAGCAAATAAAAAATCCACCATGCCTTATGGTGACAGTGTCAGCGCCCCTGCAATTACCGAAGTGGATACCACAGGTTATCGTGAACTTAAATCAAAAGAGGCATCGGCAAAGCTGCGCAGTCGTTACGAGGAACTACAAGAAGAATTCCGTCAACTGGTTGCGACCTCCGAGGATACCCAAAGGATGTATGACGCATCAGTGAGTTTCGTTCCTATAATTGGTCAAACATACCATCTGTACCGACGAAAGAATGGAGATGAGTGGGTGAGCATGATTGCACCAGAGGAATTTGGTAACTACTACCATGAATATTTAGGTAGTTATCGTCTGGCAACAGATTCAGTATGGGTAAGGATATGAAGAATAATATTCTAACAAATCTGGACAACATAGGTATCGCCTAAGAATTTTATCAATCCACCCTCTGGGGGTATGCAGAAGCCCCATCCATGGGCAACCACCAAACAACCAAATCCAGTCAAACCCCCGTCACAAAAATCATCTGATTTGATACGCTCTGGGAAGGCGAAAGCTTTAAAACGCGGCGTATTTCATGAGGTCAGATAGATCATTTGGTAGATCAGAGGGTTGAGAATCCTCGTGTCGGCGGTTCGATTCCGTCTCTGGCCACCACTTAATTCTATTACCTAACTCCTGCTTAAATTCTCCGCTATTGTCAGGTATTGCTTTCAAGTACCCAAACTTAAAGATTAATAAACTCGGATGTCCGCTATGATAGCTCAAAATTACACGACGAGAGTAAGTGGCTAAATTAATTAAATTAACCTTATTGGGTTTATTCGTACCAACCTTTTTTTGTATCCGCCGCCCCCGGTCTTTACATGACGCTAGCACTTTCCCTAGGTATGACTATAGGAATCCGTAGGACTTTATGGATGATGGCTGGCGAGCTTTTTGTAGTTGCTGTAGTCGCTCTAGCAACACTTGGGGGTGTTGCCGCCGTCATGCTGGCGTATCCTGAAATGTTTGTGATTTTCAGGTTAGCAGGTGTTGCTTATCTTGCCTTAGTAGGCATTCAGCTTTGGCAATCAAGAGGAGCGATGGCAGTTACACAAGACGCTTCAAAGTCAGATTCGATGACCAGAACCAGCTTGCAACTCAGGGCTTGATCACAGCGATTGCTAATCCTAAAGGTTGGGCATTCTTCCTAGCACTCTTACCAGCTTTTATTGATAACCAACTTCCAATCGTTGCCCAAATCATTATTCTAATTTCACTGATTTTAATCATAGAATTTATTTGTCTAATGGCTTACGCATCTGGAGGTCGACTGCTAAATAGTGTTCTACAGAACCGGGCGAACGTTAATATTGTCAATCGAATTGCGGGNCCACTAATAATTGGCGTCGCCATTTGGTTGNGTNTTAGTAAGGAGTAACCGAAAAAGGCTAATAATTTGAGAATCATGAAAACAAAGCTCCGACCCAAGAATATGTCTTANGAATAATAAAATGGGGTCTAAAATTCTATAAAAGAGCAGTTAAGTAGCTATTAAATTAAAAAATTGACGTTAGTATATTTAGGGAGATCCCTTTGCCTAATCGCAAAGCGTTACAGACAACTGCTATCTTTTTTAGCTTTAACTATATTTAATATTATTTGTTGATCTTCATCATAACGCTTAAGATACTCAGGGACAGTTGATTATTAATATACATAGTAGTGATCGGATTTATTATGCGTAAAGTCTCTGGCATCATCTTCGTATTTCACCGCCCAATATGCAGATAACATCTCAACTAGACACTGAAATAGCTAAAGCCGTCGAAGATATATACACACCAGACACTGACGATCGCCAAAGATTTCCTAGTGAGTTAACAATCCAATCAAATCATTTTGATAAACTGGTAGACGAAATAAGCAGAGATATTCGTGCACCAAGCCAAGCCAAATACGCGGAATCCCACAGAAAACATCTAGCAAATGTTCTGCTCAACCTATCAAGAAGCATAGTTACGAGGCGGTGGACAATCTTTTTTGGTGACTCAAAGACCTACTCCAAGGGTGGCTTAATGCATTCCGCCGGGTTTGACAGTCGAGCCCATACCTCAAAAATCTTGGACGCTCTGGTGGCCTCAGATACTGTCACTAAGAGTGATGTGGCAAAGTATCAGGATAATCCTCATGGAACTCTCTACTACCCAAACCGTGAACTCAGAGAAAAATTATTCCAGTATGGGTTAAATGCGACTTCTGACACTTCTTTCGAAAAGATTTTGATCAGAATTAACACACCATCTCGAGGCTGGGGAAATGCAGATCTCACCAAAGTTGACGGCTATTACCATATGGCCGAAATCAACGAATATGCAAAGGCTCAGAAATGGGATTGTAAAGAGGCCATCACTCGCATCTTTAGATACGATCCTTTTACTTCTGGGCGCTTTCATACAGAGTTTCAAAACCTCCCTGCTCGCACTCACAAAATACGGCAAAACACACTCATCAATGGCGAGCCAATCAAAGAAGTGGGCTTCAATGCCAACCATCTCCGACTTTTCCTAGCCTACAACAAACTAAATGTCTATGGCGATGGAACCGACGCTTATCGGGAAATTGCCAGCCTCGCTAAAGTCGACCGTACGACCGTGAAATCCTTCTTCACTGCTGCTTTGCATTGTGAGTCCTATGAGAAGGCCCGTTCAGGGGCAAGAGTTCCAGATACATTCGGCATACGAATTATGGAGGCATTCGAACGACTGTATCCCAAGGCACAGCTATTTGGTGGAGAACAACCTTTTGGACTTGTGGGGATGCAGTTGGAGGGCGAAATCTTACAGATTGCGATGAGGCAACTGCGACTTAGCGATATCTTTGCTCTCCCTATTCATAATGCGATTGCTGTCCCTGCAACGGACTACGAGCTAGCCAAGAAAGCCATGGAAGAAGCTTGGCAACAAGTGATGCATCCGTTCCACCCCACTGCGAAATCGTTCGTGGGCTGATAAGTTGATGAAGTCCCCTTCTCGGCTAAGGTTTGTATGTAACCATTAAAACTGCTTCCAACCGCACTATGCCTAGGTAAATGATTATCCGATTACACCGTTACCCAATTATAGGATCGTGAGTGTATAAGTAACGCTAGGCAAGTGGCCTTAACAGCCAAAAGGAAACAAGCAAAAACGACCCAGGATTATTCATCTAATCAATTTCCAAGTCACACGATGCAAAAAGACTGGAATCATTATTCCGGAATGAGAGCTGGTATTTTCTCTTGACCTGATAATAAATCCCTAAATACGCGCACTTTGGCTTGATTTCATACTCCATACCACGCCCATCACTACTCTTTCTAAAAAAATCGCTAGGTGTCGAAGAGCCCTTAGAGCTGTTGACACGACTACAGCTTGGAATATGATTCAGACGATCATTAGAAAACGTCGCGCGTTCGGCAAAAGTCCAGCGACCAGCGCCGCTCACGTGAGCATCTTTTAAAGATACAATATGGTCAATGTTGGTATTACAACTTCGGCCAGTGTAAAAGCCATTTTTTGAGTACGTTGGATAACTTTCATAACCGTATAATTTTCGATCATAAGAAATCATCGGCTCCGATGTTGCTGGCCTATCTGGCGATTCCGGCTGTAATTTTCGAGCGGGTCTAGAGAAGGAGCTGCTACGATGACAATGATAGTCGCCAGTCTTGCGATTATTGTGACAACCCTCTGCATTCAGACTACCGCTATGCGAATGCGTAATCCCTGAAATCAGAAGCGTTCCCAAAACGATCAAGCCAACCTTGCAGACCAAGAACTTTTTCACAGCATTGTGCCTCACGTCAGCCGATAATTGGATTGAAAACCGCCATCAATTCACGTCCGGGTACTTCGGAGTTTCTCATAAAAGGAATGATTAATGATTGTCTTGCCTTATCATCAGGGACCCTATTTAGTAGAAAATCGCTGTCATTTGCGGAGTCTCCTTGAACATAGATCTGCGTGATTAACTCACTTGAACCAACCGAAATTCGAAAATGAATATGTGGTGCTCGTCCTGGATAAGGTACCGGCTTGATCGTTTTAAAACGGTATCTCCCTTCATCATCAGTAGTGGTCTTTCCATAACCTTGGAAGTATGGATCAATGCCGCCACCGGCTTGTGGATGGTGATAGGCCCTAAAAGCATCACATTGCCAGATTTCAATTCGTGCGTCAGGCACAGGCTTGCTATCAGCACTGAATAGCTGGCCATATAGGTTCGTGATTTCACCAGTTGCTCTCCCATCTTTTCCTGCTACCAAAGTAAGATCAGAATCGCTGTCTAGTGGTATTTTTTGGGGATAAAACGGTCCCAGACTCTGACCAGGAGTGACCAAAGCTCTGCTAAAACTCGAGGCGGAGAAAAGTGTTAGACCCGTTAGTTTAAATAAAAAAGCTCTTCTTTTTGGATTCATCAATTAACCCCTTTTTTGGTGGCTAGATTTCTCATCAGTCAAATTCTGTTCTCCATGATTAATTTCTGTAGCCAAGTCCCTCATGCCTGACCACCTAGGTTCATATAATGTAATAGGCTCAGAGAGCACTTATTTCTTGGGAGTGACTTCACAATAACCTAGAAGTCATTGTTCAATGACGCTATCCAGTCTCCCTTTTTCTCGGTATAGAGAAAATAGATTTTTTTCGAGCCACTCGGTTTCCTTCCAGTAAATTAGCGAATTTTATAAAGCTGAACTTCGTTTGCTTGGATGTTTTTATCGGCTATAAGATTAGTTCGTAAGCAGTTGAGATCATTCCGTTATCGCTATTGTAGGATCGAAAATACGCTGCCAAACCTGACCAACTTGATTGAGTCGGGGTCTCTGCTCTAATTGCCTAAAACTACCTATCTCAATACCAGATAATTTCCTTAAACCAACCTCAAAATTAAAGACATAGGCACCCTCAACTCCCATTCGAAGATCCGAAATAAAAATTTTATTGCCCGACTCCCAAGCCTTGTATTGTCCCTTGGTAAACCATTGTAATCTACGGACACCTGGGTGGTCGGAGACGGCCTCGATTAACTCTAAATTTCGGGGGTACCTGCGAATTTGGACGTCACTTACGTCATCAAAAATCGATGTCCAAATCTCAAAATAGTCGCTTCCCTCGATCGCCACACTCCGCCACAAAAAGGTATTAAAAGGCGCAGGCGTCGATTCATAAATATCGGGTGAAATTTCTTTCACCTCGAGAGCGGCAATCACTTTGTCATCGATCATAACTTTTGCGGACGCACTCCAGATGAGGTAGAGCGTGGACAGCGATAGCATCCAAGCATTAAGGGACAAGGCTTGAGTTATATTTTTAAGTAATAAAGCGCCCAAAAAGCCCGCTAATAGTGGAAGCGTGTAAATCGGATCAATAATGAATAACAGCGAATGAGCGAACGGGTAATCAGTAAATGGCCAAAGCACTTGCGTGCCATAGACGGTGAAAAAGTCAGCAAGGCTGTGTGTTGTCAAACACAGACAAATCGCAAGACACCAAAGCAGGAAAAATTGATCGAACGGTGATTTTGGACGAACCGCCAGCCAAGCGAGAAAAGGCGTGGCCAGTGCTTGAACGACGAAAGCGTGGGAAAAACCTCGATGATAGGTTATGTTCTCAACCGGTCCACCAAAATCGATTAAAATGTCGAGATCTGGGAGCGTTCCCAGCGTTGCGCCATAGAGTGCCGCCCTTTTACCAAGGCGTTTACCTAGTATCGCGAAGGTTACGGTACCGCCGAGAACCGCTTGCGTTAGCGAATCCAGACAATACCTCCAGACTTAGACTCCAAAAAGATGGAAAAGGCCTGCGATCTTCGCAAATACCCGTTTCTTTGGCTACATTGAATAAGCGGAGACATCCAGTCACTCACTGGCGCTCCATAAAAATTGTGACCTCCGCCATATCAAACCCAAATTTTTGGATGTAGGAGCGGTTAAACAAGCGCCGATCATCAATCGCCCAAAACCAATCCTCAAAGCCAACTTCATACAAGGTATTTCCGACAGGAATATCCATCCTATACGACCAATGGAAAGCATTACCGTAGATCGATCCAGTGGCTTCTCCTAGCACATCGTCGGCGATACCTAGGTATTCTCCGTTATCAAGCCTATCAACTCTCCACACTCGTTTTGTGGGTCCAGTTCCGACTCCATATCGAAACGTTTCATCAAGTATCATTCGATTTCCCGCGACAGTACCTCTAATATTGACTTCGAAAGTTTGGATTACCTCGCCACCCTTATTTTGAACAAGACCCCAGGCCCTCACAGAGCCATTGAAAAATTCAAATAAATCGAAGCTTGGCGCAACTGATCGATAGCGGTCGCCGTCTAGACTTGTAGCACAACCTGCGAGGCCAACCGCGACCATTAGAGTGAAAAATATTTTTTTCATTCTTTATCTATCCCCAATAGTGATTCACGCATACCGGGCTCAGATGTCTTCTTTGACAACCAAATATCAAAGAATCGTCTGCTTAAATTCTGATCTGTGATCGTTCCGATCAATGTGCCGTTTAGGAAGAATCGCGTCCCTTCGGAAGGCTGACTTATCCCCGTAATCTGGTCACCCCCGACCACATCTGGAAATATTGCATCCAGTTGCACCATCCACGATGCCAACACTGACTCGTCACTGAACCCCTGACTTCGAATTTCATCGACAGACCGTTGCGCAATATCAGATCCAGAAAATTCACGAAGGTAAGTCAGAGATAATGCAAAGGGTTTTTCTGGATCATAGACCCCGTTAGTCGCATAAAAACTAGCATCGTATATTTCCCAAAACAGGACACGTAGGCGGCTTTCTCCTAATAGCAACAGATCCGACTTCCAAGCACTCTCTAGAGAGGATCCATGAGCACTTAACGCAAGTGTCACCGCGGCAATAAAGCTTAGGCAAAGGTTAATTGATTGGCTTACTCTCACGATCATTGATCTGTTTTCTCATACAAATCGAGTGCCATTTCTGGCAAATACTCCAGATCGAATTTACCATAATTGATCCGACTCCATACTAAGCCCTCGCACAGTTGCTCGGTATTTGGGTGCATCAGTCCTGCAATTATTTGATATTGCACACCTCTAATAAAGACCTTAATTTCACATTGTTTCTTCGGCACAGGCTATCCTCTTATCAAATTCGTTAACTCAGGATTCCATAAGACAGCATCGAACCTCATGGTTGATCCGATATGTAAGACAATGAAAGAAACGGTGTAGCTAAGGACATCTAAACGATTTATCCTCTTGGCTTCTTATTAATCTCAGTTAGTTCGCATGCGCCCTTCACGCAAGCTTGCCTTGCTTGCAGACGGTTAATTACAGAATCGATATCTCGTGTGAGCAAAAAAAGGGTCACGATCCACCACCACACTTGCTGCACAAACGAGTGTTTTTCGGTCATATCACATCCTTCATTTCTTGGGTTTTTTTTTTGGAGTAAGGTCTTCGGCCATCCATTTTTTTATAACGGCTGCAATTCGTTTTGGGTCTTTCTTAACACGAGCACGGAGCTCAAGAAACTCCTTTATTCGACTTTCATCAGACACAAAGCCCCCTGACATCATCAAGACTGTTTAAAAATACGACCCTATCAATAAAAATAAATTCATCCAAATTATTGGAGTAGAGAACTCCGATTTATTAGCATTCGCGGGATGTTAAATCATCAGCTATACTCCCCCGCATTCAAATACAGAATTCAATGAAGTATCAATAAACGAGAAGTAAGGGAGTTTTAAGAGATGCCTCCACGTCGCTGGACCACAGAAGAGTTAGAAACAGCCAACACTATGATGGGTGAAGGTACATCCTTCAGTGACATCGCCCAGAAATTGGACCGCACAGCGTCGGCGGTCGAAAGTAAATTAAAAGGAAAAAAGGTTTCCGCCAGTGGAGCATCGACGTCCAAATTGAAGCCAAAGCCAAATTCAGTGGCTGACGCGACGCCTCAACCAGCAAAAGCCTCAATAAGCACTCCTCAACACGCACCTGCGACTGACGCCGCAGATGATGGGGATAGTTCAATGATAAAATATATCGTCGGCGCGGTAATCGTAGCAGTCATTATTTGGTTGATAATGGATTAACAAGCACTTAATTCAATTCGCGCAAATAAGTTTACGATAATAAGGCTGCTCCGCCTGTGAGCAAAGTAGCCCCAAAAAGGAACCACCGAAGTATCCTCGGATCGGCGTAGACCGCAAGCTTGACGCCGAAATAAGCGCCAGCCACATACCCTATGGACAATATAAATCCCGCAACCCACGCAACCTGATCTTGCCAAATAAAAATCACAAGCGACACTAGGGTGAAGACAAGAGTACAGACAAGCTTAATCGCATTAGCCCTAACGATGTCATAGCGTAAGGTTCCAGCGATTGAGGCGAGTAGTAAAAATCCAACTCCTGCCTGAATAAATCCTCCGTAAAACCCTGCAACACTGAGTCCAACCAACGCGGACGGTCTTTCACTAACTCGACGGACAGCAGTACCGGTCGGGGGCAAAACTACCGCGGGTCGCAATAAAATGAGTAGCGACATGAAAATCATCGTGCCAATCAGCAGTGGTTTTAGAATCTCTGGAGGAGCAAAAGCGGCTGCGAGAGAACCAAAAAGCCCTCCGATAGCCATTGGCACCAAGATCGCTCTTAGGTCAAAAGTCTCAAGCCTTTCATGTCGATTAAATTCAGAAACTGCAACTACAGATTCCACAAATATTCCAACGCGATTGGTTGCATTCGCCACCTCCGGTGGCATTCCCATAATCATCAGAGTAGGGAGGACAAGATTTGACCCGCCACCGGCGACCGTATTGATTGCTCCAGCTAGTAAGGCGACAAAGATGAGTAAAAGTATCTCCAGACCGGCAAGTTCCATTTGCATCATTCTCTATTTATCACCAGCGAACATATCACCCAGAATCAAAAGCAAAAAAGTGGCCATTTCTAAGGTCGCCTCCCTACTGCTTTTGTTATTAGAATTTAGTGATTTCAGCAGACTCGACCGAATCCAACCAGCCCGACAGCTCTTGAGCTACAGGCTTACCATGCTCTGCAAGGAACTCCAATAGTCGTCGCGCGTTTAAAGTAATAATATTTTTCTCAGCAAACCCGATCTGTTTGGTTTTTTCGAATGCAACGTCAACATCTCCAACCGTGTAATGCACATGGGAATCACTTGATAATGCGACTTTCCAGTCCAACTTTTGAACAGTCTCCAATATCTGCATGCAATATGGCTCACTCCCCAATCGTGAGCTGATGAAGGAAGAGTTATTGATCTCGATCAATACATTGTTATCCCTCGCAGCACGAATAACATCCTCAATATTAATGGGATAGTTTGGATTACCTGGATGGCCAAGAATCTGAATAAGGCCAGTTTCCATCGCTGCAATCATGGCCTTGGTGTGTTCTTTGCGACTGACTGGCTTGAATACAGGTTCATGAAAGCTTCCGATGCCGAAATCCATGAAGCTCATCAAAGTGTTGTTTACATCAAGACAACGCGCCGATGAAGCCAGAATATTAGCCTCAATTCCACGAAGCATAGCTACCCCGTACCGTAGACGCGGAAGTACCCGCATATTCCCAAAGTGCCATGGATGCGGTGAATCTGGCATCTCTGGACCATGATCCGTGATACTGAATAATTGTAATCCTTTGTCTGAAGCAGCGCGAAAATACTCCTCGATAGTAGAATATGCGTGTGTGCTCGCCACTGAATGAGCGTGCGTGTCGGTCAGATGTTTCACTCTTGCCTCCTACTTGCATGCCATAGTGTATGAGGGTTTAGTTTCGAAGTCTTGGCCTTTGGCGGGCTTGTTTTAGATGCTCCAACTATCTTGGGAAAATAATTTCTAAATTTTTTCGCAGCTGTTTAACTCTCCGTTTAGCCCCGGTAATGCGAAATCCAGTACTACTTAAGTCGTCTGATTTAACTTGAGTTTGCTCAGGTCAAATTAGACCGATGGCTCGAGTGCGGGCTATTTGTCTGGTAGTGGAATGAATTCATCGTCACCTGTAACTCGATCAAAATTTCCTTGCACCCAATCCGACTTTGCTTGCTCGATCCGATCTTTATCTGATGACACAAAATTCCACCAAAGATATCGTGGTGCATCGAGTGGCTCACCACCGAAGAGAAGAACCCGCGCACCCTCGGGCGCACGAATCAGTACATCGCGATCCGGTTTAAGCACTAATAACTCCGATGTGGGGTAGAGAATTCCGTCAACTTCGATAGGACCACTGGCACTGAAAACGGCTCGCTCATAATGATCTCGAGGAAAATATACGCGACTCGCCGGCGTCATCTTTAAATCCAGGTATAACGAGTCAGAAGGAAAAGGGACTGGGCTACGCAACGACTGCCATGTCCCAAGCAATACACGGCCCTCAACTCCGTGATCTGAAAATGATGGTAAAACATGCTCCGCATAGTTCACAAAGTCTGGCGTTGTCTCCTCCATCGATTTAGGAAGAGCTAACCAGCTTTGAATACCAAAGAGCTTCGTGACGCCATGTCTCGACGCCTCATCGGATCGCTCTGAATGAACAATCCCAGAGCCCGCAGTCATTAAATTCACAGAACCTGAATCAATGATAACGTCGTTACCTAGGCTGTCCCGGTGTTGCAACGATCCATAAAATAAGTAGCTGAGTGTTGACAGCCCGATGTGGGGATGAGGACGCACGTCTAAACCCTCATTCTCTATTAGCTCACCTGGTCCAAACTGATCCCAGAATACAAAAGACCCGACAGAACGCATCTCCCTCGACGGCAACGCGCGCTTTACTTCCAGATTTCCAATATCAGATGTACGTGGAACTATCTGTATTTTGACTGATCTCATAATGTCTCCAATGCTATATTATCTCCACGATTTACCGAGCTAAAAAGTCCACTCCGGACGTTGGATCCATTCCATTTTGGAAGGGTGCAAACCGACTTTCTTTTCATGGGGAAGGCGCGTATTGTCGCGCCATGTTCACGGTCTGCCTATACCAACCAGAAATCCCGCCTAATACTGGCAATATAATCCGTCTGTGTGCGAATACTGGTAGCCAATTACATGTTATTAAACCGCTTGGGTTCTCTTTGGACGAAAAATCAGTCAGACGATCTGGACTCGACTATCATGATCTGGCACAAATCACTGAGTTTGATTCATGGGACAATTATATTGATACAAACACGCAGCGAATTTTTGCCCTGTCCACGAAAGGATCGATTTCTTATGAGTCTGTGTCATATAAAAAGGAAGACATCCTACTTTTTGGACCTGAAACACGGGGGCTTCCAACAGAAATTCGAGAGAATCCAGCTGTGGTAGAGGTCGTCCGTATCCCTATGTCCCCGAATAATCGGAGCCTCAATCTATCCAATTCGGTTGCGATCGTTCTTTACGAGGCCTGGCGGCAGTTGAAATTCGCAGGGAGCCATCATTGAGTCTCCTATCCCTTCAGCGAATTCAGGTAAGTTTCGGCGGGCCGGCAATCCTCAACGACTTAAATTTGAGAATTCAGCCAAAAGAATGTATCGGATTATTGGGTCGCAATGGCGCCGGCAAATCGACACTGATGAAACTTATTGCAAATGAAGTTCACGCGGATTCCGGAGAGATAAATAAAAGAGCGCAATTAAAGATAGCACGTCTGGTGCAAGATATCCCGGCGGGAACCGACGGCACAATATTCGAGGTCGTCGCCTCGGGTCTTGGCGAACTAACGCCGTTACTTGAGAGGTATCATCGAGTATTAGCATCAGTTTCTGAAAATCCGACAGAACAGAATCTGCAAGAGCTCGAGGAGTATCAGCACGCTCTGGAGGCTGCAAATGGTTGGCGGATCGAACAAATGGTCGATCAAACACTGTCAAGATTCGGCCTGGCTCCGGAAACAAAATTCAATACCCTCTCCGGCGGCATGAAACGACGAGTGCTTCTCGCCCAAGCATTGGTAATTGAGCCTGATTTATTGCTCCTTGATGAACCAACAAACCATTTGGATATACCTGCAATAGAGTGGCTGGAAGAACAGATCAAATTATTTCAGGGCGCCGTTCTTTTTATTACCCACGATCGCCGCTTCCTCGACGCCTTGGCGACCCGTATTGTGGAGCTAGACCGCGGTGTCTTGCGGAGTTATGACTGCGATTATCACACTTATTTGGACCGTCGTGACCAAGAATTAGTCGCAGAAGCCGATCAATTCGCTGCGTTTGACAAGAAGTTAGCCAAAGAGGAGGACTGGATTCGACAGGGGATCAAGGCTCGGCGAACCAGAAACGAAGGCCGCGTTCGTGCACTCGAACAGCTCAGAAGAGAGAGAGCTGCTCGCCGCGAGCGCCAGCAAGCAGCTGATCTCACGCTGGTGGATGCATCAAAATCGGGCCGTCTTGTTATTGAAGCGAACAAACTGGGCCTGACGCTAGGTGAAAAAAAGCTGTTCGACAGTTTTTCAACGACCGCCCTACGCGGTGATCGTATTGGAGTGATCGGTCCCAATGGCGCGGGAAAAAGTACCCTAATCAAAACGTTGCTCGGACAAGTCAAACAAAGCTCAGGAACATCAAGGCTCGGAACCAATTTGGAAATTGCTCTCTTCGATCAGCTGAGAGAGACATTGGACGACGATGCAACAGTCATAGATAACCTGCAACATGGCTCGGATTTTGTAGAGGTCGGCAGCGGCAAAAAGCATGTGATCGGCTACCTGCAAGATTTCCTATTCGCTCCAGAAACAGCGAGAGGCCCTACCCGCATGCTATCGGGTGGGGAGCGAAATCGGCTGTTATTGGCTCGGCTCTTCTTGAACCCCGCCAATTTACTGATAATGGACGAGCCAACCAACGACCTAGATCTGGAAACCCTCGATATCCTCAGAGACACACTCCTCGGGTTCAAGGGTACCTTGATTGTTATAAGCCATGATCGCGATTTTCTCGACTCAGTGGTTACCAGTATTTGGTCATTCGATCCGGATCAACAGCTTCGGGAATATGTTGGCGGCTACAGTGACTGGATTCGCCAACGGCCTGAGCCTCCCTCGAGCAAGAATACATGCCAAGTCACAAAAGTAATCCATCAACAATCTAAAAATACTCCAAAAAAGAAGCTAGCGTTCCATGAGAAGCGTGAATACGAGACTCTAGGCTCCGAACTCGAGCGACTAGAGAAAGAAATCAAAGAACTGGATGCCCTAATGTCAGATCCCGATTTCTTTACGACCAATCCTGCGCTCGCTGCAGCAGAAAGTAGCCGGTATCAGGAATTGCAGGCAGAGATTGATGAGAAATTTCTCCGGTTTCTGGAACTCGACGAGCGCGCTAGCTGATCCAAGAAAATACGGTAATTCTATGTCAGCCTCGACAATAAAATTGATATTAAATTTGGTCAGACTTTATGGATAGACTGGGTCCAGAAGACTAGTGAAATGTTGGAACTGTTGTTCTCAGTTACGATTTCACCGCTTCTGAGCCTGGTCGCCTCTCGCCAATCAATTTTTAACAACCAGTGAGAAGACCCAGACGGCTGGGCGAAGCGAATTCTTAACATAGAACTTGACGCCCAACCATCGAGTCGAAAATTTGGAAATAAAATCAATTTAATGAAAGTGTTTAATTGTAGTAGGCTCAAAGTATGAAAGAATTCTTTATTCTTCTTAGCTTTTTATTGATCAACGCGACAAGCGCCGCCGCACGTGACTTTACACGATCTGATACCAGTCAAGAATTCTGTAAAGATATCGTCGACAATCTCGCCGAGGTTGGGGTGAGCGTTTCTCATAAGCAAATGAAAAAATGCTCACTATTATTCCTCGCTGGCGCCTCAGCAACATTTGAACGGCCATACGGCGATTCGCTGAATGTACGCGTTAAAAGTAATCCCTACCGAATGTTCGTTACCCGCAGTAATCAGCGTATTGGCACTTGTTACGTTCTGCATCCTCGCAGGGTCGCGCGTCAGGTCGAAGGTAGAGACTGCTAGCGATGTTCCTGCCCCGTCTTAAGCTCAAACTCCAGCTCGATGACAAAGATACATTAATCGGCCCCGGGAAGATTGCGTTACTCAAAGCGATCCAAACGGAGCATTCACTATCGCAAGCAGCCAAGTCTATTAACATGTCCTATCGTAAAGCTTGGCTTTTGATTCAAGAGTTAAATGGATCACTTAATGAACCAGTCTTGGTGACAAAAACTGGCGGACAGTCGGGGGGCGGGAGCGAACTTACTGAGATAGCAACAAATATTATCGCAGTTTATGAGCAATTAACGCGGGAGGCCGAAGCAGCTACTGAGGCGACACGCAAAACCGT
>PBZS01000043.1 GCA_002730235.1 Gammaproteobacteria bacterium
GATATCCGCTAACGCCAGGATAAGAGTCCAACAAATACCCCCATAACAGGTAGGCAAAAGATGATGGTAAATAGACTACAAATGCGGCGGTAGCAATGACCGAACCAGAGAACCGAGGTGGTAAACCCATCTCGCCAAAGGGAGCGAAGTAAAGTGCACGCATAAAAAAGATAATCAAAATAAGCGGCATCATAATCGTCATAGCAAGCCATGCAAACACTGCGCTATGCGGTAAAACGGCCATGCTGGCGGCTATCACGACGACCGCTATAAGGCCCGCGCGCATTCCACCACTTGTACCTCCAAAAAATTTCGCCGCGATGAACCCTGCTGGAAATGCAGACCCGATACGACCCGCAGAGGTCGCAGCGATCCCAAATACCGAAACAGCAAGGACCGGCAGTGTATGGAGATCGGTTAAATAGGTGATGTAGAACGGGAGACTGGTGTATAGGAAGTAGATAAAGAACCCTGTAAGACTCGCCAGCCAAACCTCTGGCAATTTGAGTGAGAGTTTCATTCCTTCAATGACCTCTATCATCTTGGTGTTGGAATCTCCCGTTGATTTGAGTAACGAATCCACCGGCAATCTAAACCAAGCGACTATCCCTAGCAGTATCATGATAAGTGCATTAAATTTAAATGCCAGTTCAAGTCCCAGTAGGCTGTGCCCTAATACGGTGTATAAGGTCACTGTCAGCGCGTTTTGAAATAGCTCAACAATGCCGCGGCCGCCCTCAAACACACCAAATATTTTGCCCTGATGTTCATCTGATGTTGATTTGCGAACCGATGATAAAATCGCAGGCCAGAAGGCGCCGTCACAGCACATGGCGAGCACCAAAAACAAAAAGCATAAGGTCTGGAAGTCTGACGTTTGGCCAAGAAAAAACGTCGTTATTCCACCCAGCACTAGGTTGATTGGAATTAGGAGCCGTGGCGAGAACCTATCTTGTGCCCACGAAAGGCCGACGTAAAAAATATTGTGTACAACACCGTAAATGGTCATTAACAAACCAAATTGTGTTTTTGAGATGGCCCACAGCTCAAGCATTTGCGGCAATAGAATACCTTTCATCGCCAACACAGAGAAGGCAAACTGCGCGCATAACGTCAGCAATATAAAGTTTAAAAAAATATATCGCGATGCAAATATAGGCGGTGTAATCACATTATGTGAGTCCATCTGCTTCATAGTAGTCCTCAGCCGTCTTCGTATATGTTGTCATACAAAACGACCACTCAAAAAACCCGTGCGACTCCAAGTAAGGCATAAATAATGCGACATAACAAACGATGAGCATGTGGATTAGGCGATTAATTTACAGACATTAATGCAAACAACAAGGTCACCCAAAACAAATAGCGGCGCATCTTTAATAATAGTGGGTCTTTGTTGAGCGGATCATTCGTCCGTTTTGACCATGCTTCGCGTCAGACGTTAAAGACCAAAGAGCAGGCTATTGACAAGCATGGAAAGTGTATGCATACCGCGACGGTACGTTATCGGCATGAGGTGACAGAATAAACGAACTTCAGCGATAAGGTCTTAATTATGGGTTTTTGAGGGGGGCTAAGAGACGAGCGGCTCGCAGCACTGCGATAGAAAAGTTGGGCGTGCTCAGGGTCGAATCGAATCTGTTGATGGCCGATAGTTATTAGCACAAACATAGGCTATATTAGAACGAAAATTTCGGGTCTCAAGATAAGAGATTAGCTGGGTATATTTATGGCTAGAGTTCGTGTTTTGTCGTCAAAAAGACTCATGATTTTCTTGCTTTTTTCTGTGTTGCTCTCTTCGATAATATTAATTATCGAGGTGGATAAACCGCTAACAACACAAAGAACGATGTCTGGTCCGACACCTCAGCCTGCTGAGCTTAAGCAGACTATGGAAGCACTCTTNAATGGAACTAGCCCCAAAAAAGTGGTGCCGGACCAGCCAAGGTTGAGGCGTNTGATACCCGANGGTGTAGGTAGGTTATCGTCAGATGAATTGACTGAACGTGTCAAAAANGATTTAGANCAAATCGCGGCACTCGCAAAACCTCACAGTGAATCANTACCCAGAGACCATCCACTGTCCAAGGATCAGCTGAAGCAGNTACTCAGTTTAGANGGGTTGTACAGCAAAGGACGNCCATCAAAAATNATCTCNAATAACTCAAATCGCGTNACNGCGATATTTCCTGACTTCGATATCGTGGGTGTNTNTTATGGGACTTCAAAAGATNTGGNNGAACATATTTCTGCAATTGTTGAAGATCACAGAGAGCTNTTCGGTATCGCAGANAATGGTGCAGTTTNAAGCTCCGATACTGATTGTATTGAGGAAGTTTGTCGTACTGTCATTAAAAAATCATTCGGCGGTTTGCCCGCGTGGGATCATGAGCTTGTGTTTACAACAAACGAAGAGAAACTCTATTCGATTCAAGGCGAATTTCACACCCCAGATGTTAGCAGTTATCCAAATGAAAGACTGTCTGAAGAAACTTTGAAGAATTTGGTCGCTGAGCACTTCGGCAAGGAATTAGAGCAACTTGAATTTCAATCACCAGAATTGGGCATCACGCTGGATAATGGCAGAGATTTTCTGGCGTACAAACTCGAGGTTGGATTGGGAAAATACAAGCGGTTTGAGGTTTATGTAGATATTCAAAGCAGACGTATTCCAAAGGTTATCCCTTTGGTTCAACATGGTCAGGTGACTGCTAGCGGTATTGACCTTGCCGGGAATAGCGTCTCATTTCAGGCCGAAAGTCGGTCGGGTATTTATGATTTAAAAGACGCGAGATTTCCGTTGAATGGGAGTACTCACGTTTATTCTGCTGAGGATAAGACCGGCTATGAGGAAAATTACACCAGTGACGTGTATTACATCTCTTCAGGGTCGCAAGACTTTGGCTGGGATCCCGCAGGGGTAAGCGCGATAAACAATGCTAAGACGCTGGTCGATTACTTTAAAGAAAATCATTCTTTTGATGCGCCGAGTCGGGGCGAGCAAGACATCACAATAGGGGTAAATCTTGCAGCCAACAATAATGGACTAAAAGATAACGCGCTCGCGCTGGGTAACAATCTATTTATCTTTGGCGCGGGTAACGGGGTCACTAGAAATAACTGGGCTTTGGGTTTAGATGTTATGGCCCATGAAATAACACACGGGGTTATTAGTAGTACCTCTCGGCTTGTCTATCGGCATCAGTCGGGTGCTCTAAATGAATCATTTGCAGACTTTTTTGGTGCGATGACCGATACCGAAGATTGGCTTATCGGTGAGGACATCTATATTCAAAAGGGTAAGTTCTTAAGGAGCATGTCCAACCCTCAAGATCAGAATGCGGATCCCCCGCAGCCAGCGCATATGGCACAATTTAATAGTGCAGGAGGTGTACACAGTAACAGCGGAATCTTCAATCGGGGCCTATATCTGCTGGCCGAGGGTTTGACGTCAGAGGGTTTGGGCACCAGCGTAGGTCGAACAACGGCCGCAAACATTGCGTTTAAAACAATGCGATCGCTGTCCCCTAATTCCTCATTGGATCAGGCCGCAACGGCAATGATCGCTGCCGCGCAAGCAGAATATGGTGCCTCATCGAGCGAGGTTATAGCGACCACGCTTGCGATGAAAAGTATTGGGCTGCCAGAGGATACGTACACCACTATTAGCACCTCCGGAATCATCAGCCCTACCTCAACCGCTGCGGTGTATTTGTATCCAAGATATGCACCGAGTAATTACGGGCCCACTGATGCAGGCAGTAATGAGTATGAGGTATATGTGCAATATTTTACAAATAACGCGACGTCCTACAACTCAGAAACTGATTTTGGACCTCTGCCGGGGCAGCATGCGAGTTTGAAGCGACCGTCACTTATCATCACTGATGATGGGAGTTTTCGATTTATCTATGAGGGAAAAAGCGACGGAAAACTGTACTCTTACTCATCTGCCAGTGCATCCACGGCAGAGGTGGTGGTTGGAGACTATACAATATCAAATTTGGCATTATCGAATGATTTTTCAACATTGGTCTTCACGATCGTCGAGTCGCCGACTATCTATGTCCTCGATCTTGAATCGATGGCCTTATCTACGCATATTGTGCGGGGGCCGTCTACATCTCAGGCAGGCTCTGCCGGTCAGACGGCGGCGTACGTTGACAGTATTCGATATGACCCAACGCAACGGTATGTGGTTTTTGATTATCTGTCCTGTGGTGTGACAAGTTCAGTCTGTAATTCATCCAATACGTCATCGTTTTGGACCATTGGATTCATGGATGTGCAATCCGGTAATTTTTCGTATCCATTTCCCAGTCAGTCACCCACCCTTGATGTTGGGTATCCCGCTTTTAGCAACACAACAGATCGCTACATAGTTTTCGACATCGTAAATTATGCCGCAGATACTGAATCTGGATATAATTCAGGGGTTTATCTGTACGATATTTATGATGGAGGTTCTCCAAGATATATAGGAAATACAGATAATACCCTCCAGTGCGCTGGGTTATTTTGGGACTCCGTCATTCACCAGCGACGATTCTGGTGTTATTTATACTTGGCGAACCGACANGGGTTCTACCCTTTGGCGAGCAGGTATCCAGAATTATTCCAGAGATGGNACCTATTACATCATCAACNNTTATAATGTATTNCAGCCGATGGCAATTCCGACCGTGGCGACAAACCGCTCTCCGNTACTCGCGCTATCGAGTAATGCTTTAGATTTTGGTGATGTGGCAATGGGTGANATNGCAACTGCCCAGTTATGTGCACAAAATTCCGGCCATTTCCCCATCGAGTTAGGTGTATTTGCGGCCTCAAATNATGCCGTNTCTTGGAGCGCCGAGAATCAGGTAATTCTTGATGGGCAACAGGTTTGTGGNTCCCTTTNAATCGACAGTGGCNACTACAGCAAAGGCAAGCTTTCAACCACTGAGTCCCTAACTCACAACGGATCGAACAGCCCTANGGCGTTAACGATAAACGCTAGATTTGATTTGGATACTGACTCAGATGGAACGNTGGATTACGCAGATGCTGACGATGATAACGACGGTGTTTTAGACACTTTNGATACTTATCCGNTGNTNAGCNTTGGGGGGCTCGACCGATACAGACGGTGATGGCCGACCTGACGACTGCGATACCGACTGTATAGCACGAGGTATGGTGGCAGATGCTGATGATGATAACGACGGTGTTTTAGACACTTTAGATACTTATCCGCTGGTAAGTTTGGGGGGCTTAGTGGATACAGACGGCGATGGCCGACCCGACGACTGCGATAGTGACTGTATAGCCTTGGGTATGGCGGCAGATGCTGACGATGATAACGATGGTGTTTTAGATGCTAGCGACGCCTTTCCGTTGGATACAGCAGAATCAACTGACACTGATGGTGATTTGATAGGCAACAACGCGGATCTCGACGATGATGGCGACGGATTCAGTGACGCTCAAGAGGTATTGGATGGCACTGATCCACTAAACGAGGCTGATTGCCCTACGTGCGCGCCAGCCGTGTCGGGTATTGCTTATCATTGGAATACCCATGCCCTAATGGCATCTGTTGATGTCAATCTCGTGGGTATGACAGAGGGCGTAGCGAATGACTTTTCACAAGAGACCACGTCGAACACAGAGGGCTTATACGCTTTTACCGAAAAGTATCGCGGTGTTAATCGTATGACCGTAAGCAAAGCCATTAATGATGGTGAATCAAGGAGTGTCATTACCTCTGCAGATGCGCTAGCCGCACTTAAGATGGCTGTCGGTATTAACCCTAATGCGGACCCTGATGGGGTAGGGCCGGAAGAAGCATTGCCCGTATCACCTTATCAATACATTGCTGCCGATGTGACCGGTGACGGGAAAATCACCTCAGCCGATGCTCTGGCGATATTGAAAATGGCAGTCGAACTTGCGTCGGCTGAACCTCGCAGATGGGTATTTGTTGCCGAGGACACTGACTTTTGGAATGAAGCGTCTGGTAGCTTCAAAACGACGCGTCAAAACATCACCAGGGGCAGCGACGAAATGACCTTTGATTACCCCGAAAAGAGCGTGCAGAACGTTGTGGGTGTGCTCATGGGTGATGTAAACGGTAGCTGGAGTGCCCCCGAGGGCAGTGAAACGGTCACAGAACATCATTTTAGAGAGTTTCTAGCCTCCCGAGGCGGCTCGCTAAGCCAGTGGGGACTCAAGGACAGCTCGGAGTTACCGTCTGGCGAGGAATCGACATCGGATACGACAAACGAATTTGAAGATTTAAATGACGGAACCTCAACGCAAATGGCGAAACAATGGTTTCAAAATTACTCAGGTTCCCAAGAGGAGTCTCACGGCCACTTCATGCTTGCAACGTCTGATAATGGATTTTTACAGGTGGGAGAGACTGGCTTCATCCCCGTGGGGGCGAAGATCTTGGTCGTAAAAGTTGACGAGAATGGTTCACTATTGTGGCGCAAGGAATTTGGAAGTCTGGGTCATAACTTAGGAAACTCCGCAGTTGAGACCGATGATGCATACTGGATAGTCGGATCAAAAGACCAAGACAGCGTTGTGTTAAAACTTGATAAACACACCGGCAATATCTTAATTGATCGAATATTTGATTTGGGGGGAAGTGACGCAATAGAGGCGCTTATACAGACTCCACGGGGATTTACTGGGGTCGGTTATCGCTATGCAGTTGATACCAACAACACGTTTTTCACTGAGGGTAAGGGAGTGATGGTATTTCTTGATCATCAAGGAAATAAGCTCAATGAAATAGACATCGGTAATTATCTCGCCCACGGATATCGCATTGAGCAATACAAAAATTCCTCCATTATTGCTGGGCTGACACAAGATGCGCAGGATTATGGGCTTCTGAAATTTGATTTAGAAAATCATTTAGTGTGGTCAAAAGTGATCGGCGGCGCTAATTCTGATCATAATTTCGCAATGGACATTTCTGATGACGGGTTTATCTATCTGTCCGGGCACACGTTGTCTGGCGTCGACAATTGGGACACATACACGGTAAAAGTTGATCAATCAGGCGACGTTCTATGGGAGAAAAAGCTCGGTAATCCCAGAGGATTTGACGCAACTTATATTCATGATGAAGCGTGGGATTTGGTAGTCGGAAGGAGTGGCAATGTATTTGTTATTGCGGGCACGGGCGACGAGTACCAAAGTTACTCTGAATGTAATGATCGCGGTTGCTCAGACCAATGGCGTGCATATTTGATCCAGTTCGACAAAGACGGAAATTTGGTTTGGCAACAAACATTTTCTGCCCCAGAAGCGGGTGACTGGGCGGGTGAGGCGTTAGTAATGACCACCGACGGCGGTTTGATGATCGGAATCGATAACGGTCAATTTGGCTTCTTAAAGCTTCTCCCCGAACAATAGCGGCCATTAGATCCACTAGCATTGGCAAGCATGCCTTATTAGTAGCGAAAAGTCCGCCTGAGAAAGCGGGGAACATCCATGCGTCGCTACGGCTGCGATAAAGAAGTTTTTTGGGTATTTCTTGCAGACAAAAAGAAGGAGCCTGGGATGGCTCCTTAAAAAAACCTTAAATAGGATTAAGAGGGGTTCGGCTTGTTCTTTGGTTTCTGAGCAGTTTCTTCGTGCTTATCGATCGCTCATATCATCTTTCGCAATAGTAATACCGGCGAGTGAAGTGAAACCCAAGATTACATCCATTACTGAAATGGTAAATGTCTTGAAGTGGTGGGGCCGTAACCCCGACGGACGCAATACACGGTGAGCTCCAGCATTATGCAAATGCATATATATTATAGTATTAATGTCTTTTTGGTATGTTTAATCTTAGCCCTAAAGTCGACATTACGGCAAATGGTAATTCGCGCTACTTAATGTGGGTAACATTTACAGGGGCGTTGCGATTGCTTGCGGCTAATTGCCCCTTGCACCTGCAAATAATTGATGCATTCGCTTGATTCACAAATCGATTGGTTTCAGACTGCATTGTGGATATACAAAACCTAAAATTCTTCGCGTTTAAAGCATTCGTCTTGATAGGCTGTTTCAGCGTGCCGCTTCACGGAATTACCACTGAACCGAATGACGCGG
>PBZS01000044.1 GCA_002730235.1 Gammaproteobacteria bacterium
AACCGCAACTAACAACCACAGGCGTATTCTCAACGCCTGCCCGACTAAATAGCCCTCGAACTTCATCTGCCGATTTAAACAAACCGGATTCATCATCTAACAGGTCATTAAATGGCACATTGGTACTTCCAGGAATATGACCTGAGCGCATTCCGGGCCGTGGTTCAGCAACATCTCCCCGGAACCGAGGATTCGCTCGAGCATCTAAGACAAGGTATTCGTTCGTAGCGATATTCTCCAGTAGATGTTCGGCGGTAGTGGTCCAATCTGGGGGCTGTAATGATTTAAACGGATATGGAGGCGATTGAACTTTCCCACGTCCAGATTCAGTGGCACACCCCGCCGCTTTCCAGGCCGGTAAACCTCCATCTAGAACAGCTACCTCGTAATGCCCAAAGTATCGAAACATCCACCAAGCCCGGGCCGCGGAAAAAAGCCCTAAGCTGTCGTAAATGATAATTTGCATTCCAGTACCGACGCCCAAGTCCTGCATCGCCGCATCAAAAAATTCAGCACTTGGGAGCATGTGTGGCAGGTCTGAATCTCGGTCTGAGATCTCTTCGATATCAAACCGCAGTGCTCCTGGTATGTGCTGTTCGACAAATTCCATGTCGGGATCGCGCTGGGTTGTTGGAAGATGATAGGAAGCGTCAAGTAGGATGACGTCGGTATCATACAAATGATCGTTTAACCAATTAACAGAAACCAGGGTATGAGACATGGCGACGGATCCTAGATTAGCAATAAGTTCATAAAGGTTTACCTCTTAATTTTTTTTCGGACCCGTGGGCCCTTGTAGATGGTGGCTAATCGAAGAAAGTGATGTTGCTCTAAGTTCATAGGCTTTTCCAAACCCAACAACATACCGTCCGGATTGGGGCAGCAATTGAAATAATCGAAAATCTGCGAGACTCGTCAGCGTGTCCACTAATGCGCCCTGCCGATCGCGCAGCACTCTAATACCACTCTCCCATTCGGGTTGATCTCGGGGATACTCGACGGACTTCATTTCATACTGAAGCCGCTCCCTCACATAGACTTGGGCTGAGTCTTGCTCATCTCTGATCAAGAGGCATGAGCACAGACCAGATCTTGATAGATTTTGCGCATGACCTGCCAGATCACTGACTAATATCCATAATCCAGAGTCGTTATCAGTGGTCGCGAAGGGAGTGTATGAAGCGAGCGGTGTTTTATCCTCGTGGACTGTCGCAAGTATCAAACTCTTCATGTCGTCGAGTAGTCCTGCGATGTCATCTTCGATTTGCTTTTTATCTGAATCCACAATTTGCTCCTCAACCATGTCTCTAATTTGGAATCATTTACGCTTTAAACAAGGGTCATTTCCATCGAGAAACCCCTGTCTCTCCATTATCAATTCATTTTTTTCCTGAATACTAGGGGTAGAGATTAGAGGAGGAACCTCCAATGACTGACGAACTTGACCGCATCATATTTGGAATTTGTTTGGTAGCCAGTGCGCTGGTCATCAACCTACAACTGCCCTAACCGGAGACTCCGGTGAGCCAATCCCTCTGGCTCTTGTCCCCGGTTGGCCGGGGACTTTTTTAAATCCTGGTATATACTATCTCTCACTAAGCTCCCTTTTCGCAATTTTTTAAGGCACGATCGATGATAAGTTTTACTAGTTACGAGCCTTTTCAGAGGGCTATTAATTTTTACTGACAACGTCAGAAAATGACTACGCGGTGCAACTATAGTTTTTAGGTGGCTGAATTGGCGATGATTGTTCCCAGTACTCACGATTTTAATACTTGTCCTGGGCTAATCTGCAACAATTTTAACCCGACCATATTTAACAGATCGGCAAAAAAAGGATGCTTAAATCTGTGTTTATGATTCAAGCGATAGCCACCTGATCCGATATAAATTAGGTAAATATAGTAGTTGGCCCGTCTAATTTTTTGTCTAAAAAGAGCAGTGGGGATTTTTTAATCGGTAATTGCGCATGAAGATAGTCATCAAAGTTTTGGTCGCTTTGGTCGTTTTAGTGGCGAGTTCCGGCGGTATCTATGTATATCTCGAATCAGACGCAGTCGATCCTTTAAGGCTTCTAGGTTCAAGCTATTGGGGTGATTTCTGCAGTCTTTCACCGACGGGGTTCTTAATCTGCAAAAATACGTCAGAGACCAGATTCGATAAATGTAGAGCCGAGGATTCGACATACCGATTAAAAGTGAGCGTGGTTGAACCCATCTATGCACCTATTTCGCTTGAGATCTGGACCGAAAAGCCTCGAAGCTACAAACAACTAACATCAGCCGAGATTTATGATGACGGCAACGGACGCTGCTACCATCAAGGCTATAAATTTTCCGATACCGATATCCAAATACATAGAGCTATGCCCTGCGATACTGATATCTCGCCCGTTGACGATCCATTTTTGATGTTCCACGTCACCCACCAGGACAAACCACCCATTGCCTGTAGAATCAGCGAAACGCCTGAAGCTGTTGATGAAAAATAGGGAGCTAAGTTAGAAGACCCACAACGCCGATCACTAAAACCTAACCTTGACCGTGTTCGCGACCGCTTGTGCTTTCTGAAGCGCCTCCTCAATACTCGGCCCACGCGCCAAACCGACACCCATTCGACGCTTCCCTTTAATCATAGGTTTACCAAACAACCGAATCTGCGTATCGGGCTCAGCGAGCGCCTTTTCCAAATTCGTAAACTCGGCCTCGTTTGAATTACCCCGAGGTAGGATCACCGCGGAGGCACTAGGGCCGTAATGATTAATATTGGGTATCGGGAGGCCAAGAATAGCGCGAACATGTAATGCAAACTCAGATAAGTCCTGTGAGATCAGAGTAACCAGTCCTGTATCGTGTGGGCGCGGAGATACCTCATTGAAGAAGACATTTTCATCCTTGACGAATAACTCCACACCGAAAATACCACGACCATAACTTCCGCATAAAGCGGTCGTAACACTACTGGCAATGTGCTGGGCCGCTTCAAGAACAGCTTGAGGCATAGGGTGCGGCTGCCAGCTCCGCTGGTAGTCGCCAGATTCCTGCACGTGTCCGATCGGTTCGCAAAATGACACTCCGTCCTTGTGACGAATCGTGAGCAGCGTAATCTCAAAATCAAAATCGATGAGCTCCTCGACGATTACCTCACTAGAATCCTTAGTCCGCCCTCCATTTTGGGCAAACTCCCAGGCCGATCCGATCCCTTCTTTGTCATAGACGATGCTTTGGCCTTTGCCTGAACTGCTCATGATGGGTTTCAAGACATGGGGGAAACCGACTGTGCCAACAGCTTCTAAATAGGATTGATAGTTGTGGGCAAACGAATAATTGGACGTTTTCAATCCTAGGCCTTTGGACACTAGTTCACGTATTCCCTTTCGATTCATCGTTAACTCAGTCGCACGTGCAGTCGGAATTACTCGAAATCCCTCTTTTTCAAGATCAACCAGTACATCAGTGGCAATCGCCTCGATCTCCGGAATAATAAAATGCGGGCTCTCAGCCTCGATGACAGCTCGAAGAGCCTCGGGATCGAGCATATTCAACACAAAGCTGCGGTCCGCTACTTGCATAGCGGGAGCATTTGCGTAGGAATCGAGTGCGATGACTTCAACGCCGAGCCGCTGTAACTCAATTACTATCTCTTTACCAAGCTCGCCGGAACCGCACAAGAGGGCTCTTTTAGCAGTAATTGTAAATGGTGTCCCGATCTCACTCACGTATAAACTCCTTTTGCAGCGGAAAAGTACCAGGGAACGTTAAACAGGAGGGTAGCAACACTTCAATCATATATCTGGATCCTAATCCCATAGTGTTACGCTATTTTGTTTTGCAATGAAACAATGCTGATCTCCGAAATCNGGGAAAAAGTAGTGATTACGCTAAATAGTCTGNTCGGTACGTTGATATGTGCCAATTCGTCACAACCTCTANNNNAGGNTAGTCNCTACGGAACTTCAAAGTGGTGNATCCAGAATTNTTAAAAGATCTGATTACCGATCATGCGAGTCAACCAAGAAATCAGCGGCAATTAGAACGATGCACTTGTAAATGCGTTGGCAAAAATCCCCTGTGTGGTGATGAAGTATCGCTTGAGATTGACATCGATAATAAATCCGATGTTATAAACGATATTGCCTTTGGAGCACGCGGGTGCCCAATTTCTCGGGCGTCTGCATCGATAGTCACTGAAATTTGCGTGGGAATGACTTCAGCCAACGCCAAACTGTTAGCTAAACACTTACGCGAAACACTAACTGAACAACATCCTCAAACGCTTCCTGAGCAAATTTCATCTGCTTGGAGTGAGATTGCTCCGTTGACCGCTATTCAAGTCAACCCATCACGAATAAAGTGTATCACTTTGGCCTGGCATACGCTTTGTCATGCGCTCGATAACCCCGGGCCAAGCGAGATAGTCGACTAAGCACTTGCCGTCAAACTCTGCCTCCCAACATGGGCCGAGGCCACACGAGAAAATTTACCCTTTAGGAGCCCACCCACACCCATTTCCTGAATATCCCTTGCAGAAACCGTAAGACCCGCCATTAAACGGTCAAGAACCAGATCCAAACCATTCATTGCCGGCGATCGAGAACAACCGGGTAGACCTATCACAGTTGTGCTACCAACCTCCCCCAAAAGTAACAAATTCCCGGGGTCCACCGGCATACCGAAGTATACCACTACGCCCCCTACTCTCTCTAAAGCAGTTGGAATCACATCATGGCGATCACAGATCGCAGATGCCCCTAAGATCATCAACACATCGGGCGCATCTGCTATTGCTTTGGAAATACAGCTCTCAAGTCCCACAAGATCATGGGTAGACCGATAATCGATAAGCTCATTGATGCCATAAGCTCTCAACCGAGACTTCTGCACTGCAAAAGCTTTTTTCTGAATTTTCAACGTAATCGCATCATTTAAGGTTTGTATTAGTCCTATTTTAAAATGCGATTGCCACGGTCTTACTTTTAAATAGACCGTCTGGAGCACCAGTTCAACAACAGAAACCAACGATTCGGATACGTAGAATGGGATGATTTTTAATGTCGCGATCTGATCACCCTCAGTCACTGATGTACCTGGAAGACAAGTCGCGAGTGTTATTTCCTCCGAGACCGCATTGAATGCGTCAATATCAACACGCGAAAAATCCACGAAACCTGAATGCGAGGCATAAACATTGTATCGACCACCATTTGCTCTTTTAAACACGCACCCGGTCCACGGAAGTGAGTGAATCAGTCTATCTGAAACCAAATCCTCGGAAATCTCGTTGATATCAGGTACCACAACCTCAATTTCAACCACGCCCGCATCAACCAATGACGCTATGTGGGACTCTTCAAGAACTGTCGCCTTCGCGATGCGACCTCGCGCACCTAGGAGAGAATGTGCCGACTGTAGGCCAATCGCCTTTTCCACTCTTAAACGCGACAACTTCATGCGGTACCTCGAGAAACCTGAATTAACTGAGCAACCACGGAAATGGCGATTTCGGCCGGCCCCTTAGCACCAATAGAGAGACCTATTGGTGTTTTCAGGGTAGCTATCTCTGCGCTCGTGAGACCATCGGCAAGCAACCTTTCTCTGCGGGCTTTGGCAGATTTAAATCCACCAAGCGCTCCGACGTAGAATGCACTTGATCTAAGACCTATTGAAATTGCTCTGTCATCGAACTTTGGGTCATGCGTTAGTGCCAAGATTGCGGTATCTCTATCAATACCGATCTCAGATAGAGCATCCTCTGGCCAAGCGTTTACGACTCTCGTATTTGGAAAGCGTTCGGGGTTAGCCCATACAGTCCTAGGGTCGATTATCACAACCTCAAAGTCTAAGGAGTTCAAACTTTCGACCAGTGCCTGCGCGATATGTACACCACCGATTATCATGACTCGTTTTTGCGCGCTGAATGTTTGTAAGAACGCCTCACCTGATTGATCAAACCCAGTCTCCGCACCATAGTTTGAATCACCAGTAGTCAACCACCTTGTATCCGAAACGTAGGCGCTACTCTCAACACCTTGGTTGAACATCCGAATAAGCGTCGATTGCTCTCTTTTCTCTATTCTGTCAAACGCTTTTGATACCCAATGCCCATGGTCGTAGGTAGACGGTTCAATCAATATCTGTATCTGTCCGCCGCACGCTAATCCAATGGTAATAACATCCTCGTCCGAAATACCAAATTCAATAAGACTCGAACATTGCGTTTCAATAGCACGTTGTGCAGCAACTACAACGGCATTTTCTACACAGCCCCCTGAAACAGAACCATAGAACTCGCCGGAGCGTTTTACAACCATGAACGAGCCAATATCCCTAGGTGCCGAACCCCAAGTTGACAAAACGGTTGCGGTCGCAAAATCGACACCATCTTTAGTCCATCGGTGTGCGATCTGCAAAAGGTCCCTATCTCGGAAGATCATTATCCCGTTTGTCATGAAGAGGTGTATCCGGAGAGAGCGTCACTCTGTCCAATGCGGCTAACTCCTGCGTTAAATGAAATGATCACTCGGTCACGCTCACCCTGATAGGGCATGGCTTGATGCGGAAGCCAAGATGGAAAAACAGTCAAACGACCGGGTATTGGATCGAAATCTGTAGTGGCGTTCTGCAGATACGCATTTCCAAAGTCAGCATAAGCTCCACCAAGTCGTTCAAAAAGTGGACTGTAGAATCTGGTTACACCGTTTAACACCCCGTAGCTTGAATGCGAAATACGCTTTTCATGCTCATCAACATCTACAATGTACACCGCAGACCACGAGCAATTTCCGTGAGTATGAATGTCATGATGTGCGCCACCGTTCGAAATCTGAAACCAAATACCCTTAATTTCAAGTTGTAAATCAACAGAATCCTCGGGCCACACACCAACATTGGCAAGCTTAGCTGTGTCTCTAACAGCTGCCACTGCAAAGTTTAAAAAGTCTGTCCATTCATTAAGTTTTACGCGATTTAGTAGGTCATCCCGGCTAGCATAAAAAAAAGTATTTTTTTGAAGATCCTCGGTATCAGTCACCCGCATCGTACTAAATATTTTTTTGAACAATGGGTTCACGTTTGACGCCATCTTATAGTGATGAATTCCTATATGAGTCGGCCAGACTTCAAGTGACTCCACTAGAAGCCTCGCGGTTATTAGGCATCTTAAGGCATTGTCCGAGGCGATTCTCTACCGTAGCGACATCGTCAATGGTATCAAGATCCACTACGTAACGACTGTTCTCGGTATTCCAGGCAAAACACTCAGTTGGGTGATGCTCCCACCATACCCTGCACATTGGGTCAACTGACGCATCATCGAGATCTATGATTGAATAGTCGAATATAACTGGATTACCCGGCTTCTGCGACACAACTGGTCGCACCATAGAAATTCCATCTTTTCTATTCTTAAAGGTACGAATCAGATCTGTGTAGTCCTGTCCGCCAAGCAATGGCATATCGCTGGGAACGACAAGGATTGCATCCAATTTTCCATGTAAGGCCGTAACGCCCTCTCTAACTGATATCTTTTGCGAAGAACCCAATTTTTCAGATAAATCCACTATGGTTATTGGAAATTGCTCAATCACTGGCCGAATTTCATTAGCGAAATGACCGAGAACAACGACCACCTGATCAATACCCGCACCAGATAACGCAATCAATTGGCGTCGGATCAAAGGAATGCCTCCGATTTCGATTAATGATTTTGGTAAACTGCCTAGTCTCGAACCTTGGCCAGCCGCAAGGACTACCGCTCCAACGGTGAGACGTTCATACAGGCCGCCACCACCTTTCAAAATACATCCCATCAGGCAACCTGCTCTGTTGTTCTAGGCGAATGTCTTAACTCTTTGCGGTAATCCTTTATAATACCCGCAAGAATCGAGACAACGATTTCATCGGTAGTTTCAGCGTAAATCTCTATACCTGCAGGTGCGCAGACACGATCGATATCGGACTCTAATACACCATCATCGACAAGTTGTTCTTTTAGTTTTTTAGCTTTTTTGGGGCTTGCTATAAAGTAGATCTTCCCAGTCGAATACTGGATTGCTTTCTTTAGAGCGTCTTTATCTTTTTTTCCCTGAGTAGCAACTATTGCGACCTCAAAGAACTCACTCAGGTCAGTCCCATCCCCAAGCCGGACTAATGGTAGAGACAGAATCGGCGCGACTATTTCCAATTTATCAGCCACGGGAGTCGCACCCACCAGTAGCACTTTACGGCGTGGCCGTCTTGGCTCGACTAAAAGCTCGATACTTCCCCCAGAGTGGCATGCCATGTGCACGTTACGCACCCCGTCCTCCGAAGCCCTATTTCCTGTTGCTGGAGAGATCCGAACGATCAATGGATTTCCATCACTTAACACATCAGTTACTGCTTTCGTTACAACAGGCTGCGCGCATCCACCACCTATCCAGCCAAAAATATCGCCATCAGGTGAGATTACGGCCTTGTCCCCTGGCTTCGCTGATGACGGCGATTCGGCACGAATCACGGTTGCAATTACATAAGACTTGTTGGCTAACTCGAACGCATTTAGAGCGTCTAACCAACTAGTTATTTTTGGTATGTTCATGTCATATCGCTCCATTCACTTTAGAGAAGTCACGGACAGCTGGAATTCCTTCAGATTTGCCGCGCTATACCAATCGTTTACTAAGGGCTTGATCAGCTGGATACAATGACTCATCCCGGCTACCGATCTGTTCGGATAAAACCAGTCAATAGTCGCCCCCTTGCTCCTCACTCTGCGCAATACGTCACGCAGAGCTGTGGGTTCATCTGTATCGTAGCCATCCGAGAAGATCCAGAGCCGAGTTCTCCTATTTAAGCTAACCCCATCTGAATCAAAACAAATTCGTTTAAGGTTAGATGCAATCTTTGTACCCCCCTGAAAACCCGCCACCACATTATTAATTTTAGCGTGCATCTTTGGATTATCGGTTTTCAAGAGATCGGTTACCTCGGCGAACTGGACATGAAATACAAACACCCGAATCGGCAACCAACGAGAGAATGCTCGCGCCAAACGTAAATAGAATTCTGCGTAGGTTTCCATCGAACGAGACACATCAACTGCAATCACAATCCTCGGTGTCTCTTTCCGCCGCTTTTGCCACGCTGGTATAACCCCATCACCACCCAACCGCATCATACTCTGAGTGGTCTTACGAAGATTCAGAAATCGTCCACGATCAGAGATATTCCAGCGCCGGGTAGGTACATTAAGTAATTGGCTCTTCAGTGTTCTCGCCAAACGCTCCAGAATCGCTAGATCAGCAGGCATCCAATTTGTCTTAGTATCCTCCGCGGCAGGATCTGCTAAACTCGCTCCTCCTGTCGCTTTCTGTTTTGTGCCAGATAAATTTTCTTGATCCGAGGAGGCGGGATTATCTCCAACTTGCGGCAACCCACCGGACGCTGACTCACCCATTGATTTCGATTTCTCAATTACTTGCCATAGAGTAGTTGATCGGCGTGTTGTACCAGTGACTCTAACGGAACCTTTCAAAGTTTGTGGAAACCAAAACGCAGTAAATAACTTAGGCCAAAGCCGCCATTCCCGAACCGACTGACAAATTATCGGTCTCCAGAGTTGCTCAACTCTCCTACTTGTAAGCCCACCATTACAAAATCCAAGAACCTCAACTAGAAGCGAAGCATCCTGAACCGAAGTTTGGATACCGTGTTCTCGCAAATAGTCACAAAAATTAACTATGCGATCTAGAGGTAAGTTAACGTCAGCCAATGATTCTTCGAACCATATCGTTACTAACATGGGTTCTATCTCGGGCCGTTTTAATCAGGCAGCTCAATGATTGCTTGATTACTTCAACGTCATCGGGGAGTTCTTTCAAGCCAAAAAGCGTCAAGGCTTTCAGCCAGTCTATTGCCTCTGCGATACCCGGCTTTTTCTCCAAATCTTCTTTCCGAAGCGTACCAACAAATTGCGCCGCCTGATTGATCAAGTTCAAATCGGCCTCAGGCACCTTGAGCCGTAAAATTTCCGTCTCTCGAATAACATCAGGATAATCAAGATAGTGATAAAGGCATCTTCGTCTCAACGCATCTGATAACTCACGCGTCCCATTACTGGTCAGGACAACTACTGGCGTTACTACTGAGGATACTGTTCCAAGTTCAGGGATAGACACCTGATATTCCGATAACGCCTCTAGAAGATAAGCCTCAAATGCTTCGTCGGACCGATCGATCTCGTCTACAAGAAGGACAGCTCCCGTATCATCCTGTAGTGCCCTGAGTATGGGCTTTTTGATTAAGAATTCTTCTGAATAAATAGTTGCTGATTCAAGAGACTGGGACTTCGACTCTGCTAGACGGATCTCGGTCAATTGACGTCCATAATTCCATTCGTAAACCGCATCGTGATGATCGAGACCCTCGAAACATTGAAGACGTATCAATCTACGTGAGGTGACCTTTGATAACGCATGAGCCAGCTCCGTTTTTCCGACTCCTGCGTCTCCCTCGATTAAAAGCGGGCGCTGCAAAGTCAAGGCTAGGTATACTGATCCCGCGAGCTGTTCATCACAAAGATACCCGGAGTGAAATAAATCGCCCCGGATTTTTTTGAGTGCAGATTGCAAGGCATCCATAACGACACCTGCTAATCAGCAGAATTTTTTCCGAAAAGACCCCTGAACCAGTTCTTGCAAAGCGCCCAGAAAATACCCAGGCCGTCGAGCTCTTTGGAGGACTCACCGCTTTGTGAGGCTGTTGATGAGGACTCAGCCGATGTATCCGGCCCGTCAAGCGCCCGCGCCTTGGCTATAAAGTTATCGACGAACTGATTTAGAATGACGTCGGATACCTGCACCATCATCCTCCCACCAAATTGTGCGAACTTTCCGTTTACTATAACGACAGCATTTCCAACCAAAGTAACATCCCCGTTGTCATGATCCTCAATGATAGCATCAAGCTCCATTGATGCTGAGGATCCGCCTTTATCCGCGCCTTTACCTTTCAGTGTCATGGACCGTGTGCTCTCGTCCATCGCCAAAATCGCGACCTCGCCACCAAACTGAGCGGTTGCCGGTCCAACTTTGACCTTCACTGATCCTTTATATGCGTTATCGCCTAGCCGCTCGCCGAGACTGGCTCCCGGCATACATGAGGCTATAGCCTCAAGATCTGAGAGGATGGTCCACGCCTTCGTCGAGGACACACCCAACTCATATCGTTTATCGAGTTTGACTTCCACTCAGTTCTCCTATAACTGAACACCTTCTTCTTTTAGTTTCTTCCATATCCGGTATGACGTATGTGGCATGTCGATATGAGTTACACCAAGATGGGCGAAGGCGTCAACGACGGCTGAGGTGAAGGTCGGTATAGACCCCACGTGCGGAGATTCGGCTACACCTTTCGCCCCAATAGGATGATGAGGAGACGGGGTTACTGTGTAGTCTGTTTCCCAGGCAGGGGTCTCAACCGCGGTCGGCAAGAAATAATCCATTAAAGTATTACCTAGCAGGTTTCCTTGCTCGTCAAACGGCATCTGCTGTCCCATCGCGACGGCGAACCCCTCGGTCAGCCCACCATGAATCTGGCCATCGATAATCATCGGATTGATTCGGGTACCGCAATCATCTAAAGCATAGAAGCGCCGGATGGATGACTCACCCGTTCCCTTATCGATGTCAACAACGCAAAAGTAAATGCCGAACGGATAGGTAAAGTTTGGTGGATCGTAGTAATGAACCGCTTCAAGACCCGGCTCTAGCCCTTCTGGTGGTTGCTGGTACGCTGCAAACGCAATATCCGCCATCGTTTTAACTTGGTCTTCGTTACCGCGGACTTTGAACCGATCAATCTCCCAATCAAGATCAGCTTCCGATACCTCGAGAAGGTGCGCTGCGATTTTCTTCGCCTTAGCATGGATCTTCCTTGCAGCCATTGCGATTGCTGCACCAGCTACCGGCGTCGACCGAGATCCATAAGTTCCCAGTCCATATGGTGCGGTAGAGGTATCACCCTCTTCGACTTGGATCACTTCACTGGGAATACCCAACTCACTCGCAATGATCTGCGCGTATGTCGTCTGGTGACCCTGGCCTTGGGAGATCGTGCCCATGCGAGCGATAGCGCTTCCAGTCGGGTGTATCCTGATTTCACAAGAATCAAACATTCCAACTCCCAGGATATCGCACATCTTCGTCGGACCAGCGCCCACCACTTCGGTAAAGGTCACAAGACCAATACCCATCAGCGTCGGACTATTCGGGTCATTCCGTTTTTCTTCTTGCTCTGCTCTTAAATCTTTGTAATCAACCGCGTTAAGAACCTTCTCAAGAGCCGTATGATAATCGCCTGAGTCATACTCGAACCCAAACGGACTGGTATATGGGAACTGATCCTTACGGATTAGATTTTTTCGGCGAATATCTGCTTTATCCATGTCAAGTTTCTGCGCAAGCACGTCGACCATTCGCTCGATCAGGTAGACGGCCTCAGTCACACGGAAAGAGCAACGATAGGCCACGCCACCGGGTGCCTTGTTGGTATACACGCCCTTCACACTGCAGTGTGCGGCCGAGATATCGTAACTACCCGAGCAAATATGAAACAAACCCGCAGGAAACTTTGTCGGATCTGCACAGGCATCAAACGCACCGTGGTCGGCGAGCACGTCTACTTTCAGTCCCAGAATTTTACCGTCCTCTGTTGCTGCTAGGTGGCCATCCATATGATAGTCGCGAGCAAATGCGGTGCTGGAAATATTTTCAATTCGGTCCTCCGACCACTTCACTGGCTTGCCCAACACAATTGAGGATACGATCGCACAGACATATCCCGGATAGACACCAACCTTGTTCCCGAAACCCCCGCCAATATCCGGGCTTATGATACGGACCTTGGACTCAGGGACGCCACTCAACATCGAGACCACAGTCCTGACTACGTGCGGTGCCTGAGAGGTCATCCAAGTCGTCAATTCACCCTTGATCGGATCGAAGCTAGCCACACAACCGCAAGTCTCTAATGGACATGGATGCACTCGCGGATAGTGCATGTGTTGCGAAACTGTTACAGGCGCCGATGCGAATACATCATCTGCGGCTTCCTTATCTCCAGCCTCCCAAGTAAAGATGTGGTTATGATGCTCCCTCGGACCATGGGCTCCCTCATCCTTACCGGCGAGATCCTCGCGTAAAACGGGTGCATCATCTTCAAGCGCTCCGTAGGGGTCCATCACGACAGGCAGTTCTTCGTATTCAACCTCGACAGCTTCTACTGCGTCTGCAGCAATATATCGGTCGTCGGCGATCACTATTGCCACCTCCTGCATCTGGAAGTGGACCTTCTCATCTGCCAAGACCGCCGCAACATCGCCGGCTAATGTTGGCATCCAATGAAGATTGAGGGGTTTTAAATCATCGGCCGTCAGCACAGCGTGCACGCCTGGAATTGCTAGCGCCTCCTCTTTTTTTATGTTCTTGATCCGGCCATGAGCTATCGGTGACCGGACAATATCCATGTGGAGCATACCGGGCAGTTTGATATCATCGCAATACTGGCCTTTTCCTTGGATAAAACGTGCGTCTTCTTTACGAAGCCGCGCGTCACCCATTCCCTGCAATTCAGCCTGCCGCTCTTCAGGTGTCTTTACTGGTGCGTTCATATCGTTCTCCCGATCAGGCCGAGGCCGTCTCCTTATCTTGCAACTTCACTGCCGCAGATTGCACGGCCTTAATAATATTCTGGTACCCAGTACAACGGCAAAGATTGCCGCTAATCCCAGTCCGAATCTCGTCTTCAGTTGGATTCGGATTTTCCTGAAGGAATCGATAGGAGCGCATTAACATTCCGGGCGTACAATAGCCGCACTGAAGCCCGTGCTCCTCATAAAATGCTTCTTGCACAGGATGTAACGCACCATTTTCTGCGAGTCCTTCGACCGTCTTCACGTCAGACCCATCACACTGCACTGCCAAGTGAGTGCACGCTTTGACGCTTTCGCCGTCAATATCAATAGTACAAGCCCCGCACTGGCTGGTCTCACAACCGATATGTGCGCCTGTCAGATTCATTTGCTCCCTCAAAAAATGAACCAAAAGAGTCCGACTATCTACCAACTGCTCGACCTGCTGACCATTGATTGTCATCTTCACTATTTGCTTTGCCATTGTTCACATCCTCATTCAATTAGTTCGCTCTAGAGAGCGCTTCTACGATGGCACGTTGGACCATCTGTCCTGCCATCGCGGTTTTATATTCAACATCACCTCTGAGATCCTCCGCAGGGTCACAGATAGCCATAGCTTCCTCGGCCGCCTTTCTTATCAACTCGTCAGTTACAGACTGACCCGAAAGGACCGTCTCCGCGTCATGAGCTCGAATCGCAGTGGGTCCAAGATTAGTAAGCGTGATCCGAATGTGTGATACCTTGCCGCCTGTTAAAGCAACGACAACAGCACATGCGGCGGTAGCCCAATCACCAGTCTTGCGTTTGAGTTTTCTATACGAAGAACCAGCGCCGTGGGGGAAAGCCTTGACCGTGATAGCAGTTAATATGTCGTCATCACCCAAAGCGGTCCAGTAGGTCCCCAAAAAAAATTCTGACGCAGGGATCTGGCGCGCACCCTCCGGCCCAACAACGGTCATTACTGCATCGCACGCAAGCGCAAGAGCAGGATGATCGTTCGCGGGATCCCCGTGGGCAATATCACCGCCTATGGTCCCGCGGTTCCTCACCTGCGGGTCAGCAATCAATTTCGCCGCCTCGGGAAGAAGTGGAACTTTTTCGTTTAAAATTGGGTCTGCTATTACAGCGCTTTCTGTCGTCATCGCCCCTATAACTATATCGTCTCCAACCACTGAGACGCCGCTGAGTTCCGGTATCCGATTGATATCAACAAGGTGCTCAGGCAATGCAAACCTAAGCTTCATCATTGGCAATAGACTATGACCACCTGCCAAGATTTTTGCGTCTGGTCCGAGACTTGCCAGTAACCCAACGGCTTCATCGATCGTCGCGGGACGATGATATTCAAAATTAGGAGGTATCATACCTGTCTCCATTTTTTATAATTTAAGGGGAGACCTCAGAGGAGAAACGTCCCTTCCATGGATTTATGGTTCAAGCCACCGTTCCACATGGGCTTTTGAGTGGCTAAACCCTTTAATAGTTTCTTTTGCATCCGTGCTGAAATCCTCCAGATCTCAACTACCAAAGAGTGCGACCTTTCATATCTTTAAACAAGCCAAAATACCCTTTATTTATTAACTGCGAATGCTTACGATTCTTATTAAGATCTATACCTGATTAGAGAGGATTTTTGTTTTATCCTTCTAAAAAGCCTTAAATTTTTTAATGAAGGAAATCAGATGAGTGACGAGAAGCTAACACGAATCGGTCGGTATCAAACCGCG
>PBZS01000045.1 GCA_002730235.1 Gammaproteobacteria bacterium
ATCATGGGTCGGGGCAATGAGCACTGGGCAACGATAAATCTAGTCGATTGGATCGCTGCCCGAAAACCTTTCATCAAAGAGGATTTAAGAGGCGAGGAGATGAGTCGAGCACAGAAATGTGCCCTTTATCGCTCGACTACTTCTTTTTATTCTCTGTAAGATCAAGTTTCCGTATCACATTGGCGAACCGCTTATTTCTAGAAGAATCGTATTGGCGAGTTCGAACGAGGTGTAATTATGGTAGCCCCCGGAAAGGATCAATAAGAACATCAGAGTGCGAGGAATCCACTTTCTTTTGCATTGGAATGCTGTAGAAGAAATGATTATGTAGAAAAATACGAAATGGGCTGAGTACAAGAATAGATGATGCCCATAGAGAGCGTGTAAGGCGAAGAAAGATGCTAACGTGATTATGGACGTCCAGATGATGGGGTTTAATCTAGGGGCTTGTAATATATTTTTCGCAGAAATAGCTAGTAGCAACAGCCATGTCGAAACGCCGATGAATTGGGACATCGACTTTATCGACAGACCGTTCACAGAGAGAATTTGCATATCGTACGCCGGTCCCCATTTGGGCGAAAACACTTCATCGAAAACCCAGCCGGATTGATCAAAAGATGTGAGATAACTGTGTGAGACGATTTCGCCAACTACCATTGGATTTAGAATAAGTTCGATAATCCGAGTAGCTAAATGTATAATCCCTCTGAAATCGATAAAGTAGGTTTCCTTTATCAATTGATCCCATTGATCCACTCGAAGAAACGACACCGAGTGTTCGAATGCGAAATCTTGGATGATTGACAGGATGGATACTGCCAGCCCTGACAGCAGTATTACTTTGATGGGGTAGTAGAGAGCCTCCCTGTTTCTTTGGAGGTAATCACGAGGCGAGGTTTTAAGAAGGCTGAAAATTCGCTTGTGAAAATCACACCGTAAGGCGATTGCAGTGAGTCCAACGATCCAATTGGAGATCGTTATCGCTAAGCTTGCCGAGCATAGCAATACATCAAGAAGAAGAGATCGAGCTTCACGGGCTGGCGAAAGGGTTAAGAGTTGGAGACTAAGTAACATGGAAGTAGCTCCAATAGGAAAGCTCTCGGCTATTGGGAACCAAAATACGAAGGAGGCTGAAGCGATGAAAAGCGATAGACACAAAAAAATGTCGGCCAAATCCAATCTTAACCAATTCAGGAGCCTCCACAGAAGCATAGTCGCAAAAAATGCGTTGAAAGACATCAGGCTTTGTATTGCGACGACAGGGTCTCTGATAACGAAGTTGACGAGCGCCGTTAGTACATACGATAAAATAGGGAGGACGGGATGAAGGTTCGATCGACTGCCTTTTGTCTCAGTGCTTAACATCGAAGAGATCACCCGAAAGACGTCCGAATCAAACCACTTGTCAAAATTTTCTATTCGGAAAAACGGCCCTTCAAGTAAGGCTGAGAAGCTTTGCCAGACAAGTAGTCCCGCTAGGGTCGACAGGGAAACACCCACCATGAGAGATAGGTTTCCATGATTCAAGTATGATGCCGAGTCTCGCCGTTGGCCTAGCGATATCTTCATTTTTTTGTTGCTAGCCCTTATCATTAAAATACAGATTTTTGGAGGTAGGGGCAACCCTCACGGCGAACATATGTTTTGGTGTTTCTCGGCGCCTATCATATTTTTTCTATAAGCTTTTTTCATTTTTTCGTGTCGACCGATTAATGGGTAACTTGAATGAAAACGATAGCTCGATTAATCGAAAATTTTGTGAGTAATCATATTTTTTTTAAAAAGTTGAAAAATTTTTTGGGTAAATTAACGATTTAATCATTTTATCCAGACTTCATAAATGGAGCGTGACTCGAAAATAGAATCAAAATTAGAAATTTTGCCCATATGCGTGGATTTAGACGGTACGCTTGTAGCCACTGATACTCTCTACGAGAGCTTTCTCGCGCTTTTGGCCTACAAACCATTGAAGCTATTCGATTGTCTTGGCTGGATTTCAAAGGGGAAAGCGGTATTTAAATCCAAACTTTCCAACGCACAAAAAATAGATATAGAAAACTTACCTTGGAATGAGTCTCTTCTAGACTGGTTGAAGTTGAGAAAGGCTGCTGGTCATAAAATCGTTCTGGCAACAGCAGCCGACCAATCAATTGCCCTCGCTGTCCAGAAACACCTTGGGATCTTCGATCAAGTTTTTTGTAGCGATGGATCGAGCAACCTTAAGGGTAAGTGCAAGGGGCAAGCCCTTGTTCATGAGTTTGGTGAGCGGGGTTTTATTTATGTTGGGGACAGCAAAGTTGACCTTCCTATTTGGAGAGATGCCGCTGGAGCCGTGGTCGTTGAAGTAAAAGATCGTTTACGTAAAAAAGTTGAGGCCTGTTCGCCGATATTGGCTTCGTTTCAATCTAATGACGACCTCAATGGGGGGTCTTTCGTACTGCTCAGACCAAAGCAGTGGATCAAAAATTTGCTGGTTTTTGTTCCCATAGTAGCCTCTGGTCAATGGTGGGATTTAAAAGGTTGGCTGACGACTACTGGAGTATTTTTCGCGTTCTCGCTGGTGGCTTCGGGAACTTATATTATCAATGATCTATTAGATATTCAGGCAGATAGACATCACTTCAAAAAGAAGAAGCGCCCGATTGCGTCAGGTAAAATCAGCATACCGCGTAGTCTGTGTATTTTATTTTTAACTGTCGCTTCAGGTTTTTTGATTGGGTGGCAACTGGAAGTTTTCCCAGTCATTTTTGCATATGTTCTGGTCACTCTATGCTATAGCCTATTTTTGAAGGCTAAGTTTCTTCTAGACGTTTTTGCTTTGGCTTTTCTTTATCTGATTCGTATCTACGCAGGAGCGGATGTCGCTGATCACTCTGTCTCAATTTGGCTGTTTTCTTTTGGGATGTTTGTATTCCTCGGGCTAGCAATGATGAAGCGAGTTGCCGAGCTGATGAAGTCCGATGGAAGCAGGAGCTTAAGGCGAAGAGGTTACAATATAATAGATGTTAACATTTTAACTATTGCCGGTATTTGCTCAGCATTCGCATCTGCATTAATTTTGTTTATGTACTTTAGATTTAATGAAACGTCATCAGTCTTCAAAGGGCAGCAAACGTTGTTTTTGAGCGTGCCAGTAATCTTGTATTGGCAATTGCGATGTTGGAGAGCAGTTGAGGTTGGCGTATTGGATAATGATCCGATTGCGTTTGCGACAAGCGATAAACCCAGCCGAATTATCCTTGGCATCTTATTGATTATTATCCTCTGCGCCCGATTTGGTAATGATTTCTACTTCCCGCATTTATATAGCTGAACTTATATTTGATTCTTCGTTGTTGATGATTCTGGGGGAACTAACGCAGTCTACGAGATAGACTCTTACTGGTCACTCCTGGGGGTCACATACTTTGATGATCTAGGTGGAGACTTTGATGATCCAGAAGGCATAACACTGGATGTAACAAACAATCTTGCTTTCGTCGCATTCGATAACGACCAAGAAATTGGTATATTTTCTATAGATAGGTCCGTCCCCGACACAGGCTCCACAGCAGCTCTTCTAGGAGCTGGTGTAGTGGCTTTAGCTTTTATTAGACGCAGGCTGGGTTAAGAACACCTTCAGACCCCCTTTGAGGGACAATTTTTTCGGGGCTAGTTGATGAATACTAACATAGAGGCAGCCTCTTGAATAACCCCCGCCCCCCAGTCTAATTTCCTGCCAATTTCCTGCCATAATTGGTGCAGAACAGTGCATTGAAATGCTGCCTTATACCCCTAAATAGGTTTGTAAGTCTTTGTTACCTAGGCAAATACCAATTTTTATTCCCGCCACCTCCACCATTTAATAATCTCATAGACAACAAGTTAGCTATACCGATGGCACTTTACTATCAAATTCCTATCATATCTATTGCCTACTCTACAATGCTCTGTCGTAGACCGTGGACCANGGCCATCTATCTCAAAGGCTCTCNAAACCTATGAATTCCCAAAGGGTTCTGGGATTACGATTAGCCCCATATCAAACAGANCCAATGGNGAAGACTANAACTACTCGTATCGAGTANCCATCCCNAGAAAGCNTNCTGGCAAGAGTCGCCTCNTACATCAANTCAAGACNATCCAAGAGGCGGAAGCATGCNCCAGGGACTNATACGGCCGATTTCGGAAGCTAGGCGAGAGCGGATTTAAATTGACCGCTGAAGAACTGGTAGCCGCCAAAAAAGCATCCAAGAAGCATAGAAGCCACAAGATTTCCCTCAATGAGGCCATTGATTACGCCGTCCCAAGAATGCGTCCAATTGGCGGTAAGAAGAGTTTCAGCGTGGTCTTGGATGATATAGTGAGCCTCAAGGAGAAACATGACCTCAGGAAAGAGAGTTTAAGGGATTTCAGGAACCGCTCGCAGCGACTAAGGGATTCGTTTGGAGATGTACCTATTTCCGACCTAAAACCTAAGGGCCTCTCCTCTTGGCTTAATTCGCTCAAACTATCGCGCCGCTCGACAGAGAACTTCTTCAACACCCTCAAACATATTATGAGGTACGCGATAGGCGAAAGATATATCCATGAGAGCCCCTTGGAAGGCCTTTCCAATATCAAGAAGTGTATGCTTTTCGGGATCAAGGTAGAGAAGATACCTGAGACCTATGCAATCAACGAAGTTAAGGCCATTATGTAGACCGCGCTACAAGAGGCATTCATCCCCACACTAGCTGCCTTCACTCTCGGATTCTTTTGCGGCCTTCGTACGACGGAACTCCTTCAATTAAATTGGACGGATGTTCATCTGAATGAAGATGAGCCGTACGTCCAAGTCCCCGCCGATATTGCGAAAAAGCGAAGGAACAGAGCCGTGCTAATTCCACCGAACGCTCAGAAATGGTTAAGCCTTTGCAAATCCGAGGATGGACGAATTTGGCCGAAGGCATCCACTCCATTCAATAACCTGCGATTCAAGCTTCTGGCTGCCGCTAGGGTTGAAAGCCAGCAAAACGGTATGCGGCACAGCTTCGCGTCGTACAACTTGAACAAATTCAAGGATTCAATGGAAACGGCTCGCCAGCTCGGCCACAAGGACAGCGACGAGGTTCTCTTCTCCAACTATCGTGCATTAGTCTCCAACGGTGATGGCGATAAGTTTTTCTCTACCGCCCCTCCAGACAACAAATCTAAGTTAGTGAAGTTTTCGTTATAAAGCAATGAATACCCACCATGGAGATGAGCTGGAAATTCGGTTTCAAGTGGCAGCAAGTAGAGGCAAAACAAATGACACTCGCAGTCACCTCACCCATCTGTGGCAGCAAAGAAAAACAACATCTCCTAAAACGGTTGGCCACTGCGATCAATCCGCTGGTCCTTCTACTTGAAAGTCTGCTCTCAATCGGCATACGTTTGCAGAAAATGAAGAGACCTTCGCGGGTACATTGGAGCTTCTACGAGCCCAGTTCCCAAGGTTCTAAGGCGTCGATGGGACGCATTCATTAAAACGAGAATTCAAAACCTATTTTTCCTCAATTTGAAAAGCCTTGAGAAATGTATCATTGAGCCAGTGAAAGAGTGTAATTAGAGCGGTAAAATGAAGGGTGTGTTCCGCTAAATATACCACCTCTCAACAGTTAAGAGAAAAAGTTGGCGTCAAGATCACGCCATTAGTTAGAGGAAAGAAGAAACGAGGAGCGAGCACATGATAATTACCGATATAATACGGTCAAAACTCTATGGAGTCATCACAATCACTGTCCTTTGGGGTGCTTTCCAAAAAGTCGAAGCTTCGCTCGCAGCGTTAGGCGCGAGACGCCCAGTAATCGCGCTGCCTTCGTCTGATTTCCATCTGTTCTTTTTATAGCCATGTCGAAGACTTCACGCTCGAAATTATGGGTCAAGATTGGCAGTGCTGCATCGGTCTCGTTGTTTGCTGCTCGATTCAACTCTTGCTCAATCATTTGTGTGAGGCTTGTCTGCTTTTTTGCAATAAGTTGAGACTCCCGAACTATGCTGTCAAAACGCTCCCAACCGAGTGAAAGACCAGTAGAATCTAACAGTGCTTTGCTCACTACATTTTGAAGCTGGCGTATATTTCCAGGCCATTCTAATCGCTTCAAGAATTCCAACGCTTTTGCAGATATGCTCGGGACGCTTAGTCCGTACTCTTTTGCAAACCTCTGCAAAAAATAATTAATCAAGTCTGGAATATCGTCTCGTCGATCTCGAAGCGGAGGAATTGAAATTGATATCACATTCAAACGATAAAATAGATCTTCTCTAAACGTTCCTTCCGATATCATAGACTCTAAGCTACGATGCGTCGCTGCGATGATACGGACATCAATTGAGATATCTTTGGAACTCCCTAAGCGCTGAATCGTTCTTTCTTGCAGAACGCGTAAAATTTTAACTTGTAGCGAGAGATCTAAGTCTCCGATTTCATCGAGGAAAATAGTGCCGCCGTGAGCTTGCTCGAAGCGCCCAACACGCAACTGACTTGCACCGGTAAAAGCACCTTTTTCATGTCCAAAGAGCTCGCTCTCAAGCAGGTTCTCTGGAATGGCTCCACAGTTTACAGTAATAAAGCCTTTGTGAGCCCGATGTCCGTGCTGATAAATTGCACGGGCAATTAGTTCCTTGCCAGTACCAGTTTCGCCTCGCAAAAGCACAGTCACTGATTGTGATGCAATCCGGCCGAGTTGCTTGTAGATGTCACGCATAGCTTTGCTGCGGCCGATAATGGTATCTTGCTCGCTGTAAACTTCCCCAATTTCAACCGGTTTGGAGCTCAAACGAGAATTGACGACTACCTGTTTTAAGGAATCCATCAGTTCGGAGGAACTAATCGGCAAGAGAAAGAAATCGTGAGCTCCAGCTTTTATGATTTCTATCGCCAAGCTGCTCTTCCTGATCTCGCTCAGTACTATTATCGGGAGGCTTGGATGTTTCTCCTTCAATAATAGGACCAATTCTAACGGATCCATATCTTTTAAATCACTTGCGATGAAGATATCCGTTTTGCCGGGATGAATCTTTATGTGCTCAAGTGCAGAAGTCATACTATCGAAAAACGAGAGCAAAGACCCATCTTGTAGGAGCTTCTCAACCTTCAGCTGAATCGCTTGGCTGTGTCCTAAGTAAACAACGTTGATACTCGATTGAATCATTGACTAAGATTTGAGCGAGAAGGTTAGAGTTGTGTGCTGGGATAGTGGTTAGACGTAATGCCGACAAGTGGTAAGTGTCTTACCACTTCTTGGCAAGTCATTAGCCTTTAAGTGTTAGCCTGAGTAATTTTAAAAACGTAAGTAATTGATTATCATTAACTAGTATATTTTAGGAAAAATTGGCATAGATGGTGCTAAAAGGGTGAGAGAAGTAAAATCGAAAACCTAAACCAAAAGCACAATGCAAGAAAAAGTAATAATATATCGCGGGGCCTCAACAACGCTCAATGAAATTCAGGCTGGTAACTCAAAACGAACGGAATCTCTTGATGTTACAAATCCCGAGCTTTTTTACAGGGGTCTAAGTTACAATTGGGCTGACGTCTCAAACGCCAACGAAAAGCACAGTAACGAACTTCGTGCTAGCGACCCAGAAATCAGCTATCGCGGTTCAACGGCAAAATATTCAGAAATTTACGGGTAACCTTTCTCGATAGAGTTTTAAAAGCTAAGCAGACTTGCTTAGCTTTTTTTTGAATATCTTCGCGGTCCCCAATCGTCTTCAGCCCGACCTAACCAGAATACTCTCTTGGACACTGGATTTGTTGTGCTCAATGCCATACCAAAACTGAAGAGTTTAGGAATACCTATCGCCCCTGCATCATTATCAATGGTCCCTGAAACAGGCTCTACAGCAGCCCTCCTCAGAGCTGAGCGAGAAAGCCGTTGGCCGCTTCCAGATGGGAGGCCTTTTTTCCCGGGGCCATGCGCCTCGCGGTTGCGCACATCATCGCCCAACGGGGGTTTTTCGCGAGAGAGTCGGCGTGGCTGAGAATCCAGCGCCAGTAGAGCCCGTCCCATACCGAAGTCCAGTCGCCGGCAGGGTAGTTGCTCATCTTGCGTATGTAGGCGGAACCGGAAAAATAGGGTTTGGTTGCAACTCCGCCGCCATCGGCATGCTGGCTCATTCCGTAGACGTTGGGAACCATGACCCAGTCATAGCTATCGACAAACATCTCCATGAACCATCGGTAGATTTCATCTGGGTCAAATTCGCAAAGGAACATGAATCCCCCGAGTGTCATGAGCCGTTCAATATGGTGGCAGTAGCCGGTTTTTTTGATCCGTACAATGACGTCATCGATGGGCGCAATTCCGGTAGTGCCTTCATAAAAAGAGATCGGGATTTTTCGGGAATGTTTCCAGCGATTGGAGGTGCGCATTGTTACGCCGAGATCGACATAGGTAGCCCTCATAAATTCCCTCCAGCCAATAATCTGCCGGATAAATCCTTCCAGAGAATTGA
>PBZS01000046.1 GCA_002730235.1 Gammaproteobacteria bacterium
ATATCTCCGTTTCGTTGCGACTGCATGGCCTGCTCAAGTAACTTTTTGTATTCTTTATCTAGCTTCTTCTTAGGATCGCTTTTTAGAAAATCAAACATTGCCCACCGTCCTTATCTCCTCATCTGGAGGTTGTGCTGACTTGGGAACTTTTAAAGAGCGTGGGAAGTTAAAAATCAAAACAACGCTCTCAAGCTCTTCACTGTTTCAATCGAATCTTGGTTGTCGCCATGCACACACAAAGCATCTACTGGGATCTTGATTCTCGAGCCGTCACTCGAGACGATTTGCTGTTGGCTAATAATCTGTTCCGCTTGGTCTAAGATTTGCTGGGTCTCATGATACACTGAGGTTTCAATTGCACGGGACTGCAATCGCCCCTCAGGGGTGTAGCGACGATCAGCAAATGCCTCGAACAAGAGTGACACACCCAGTCGCTCGGCGAGCTTTGTGTGAGCCCGATGACTCGCCGTCCCAAGGATCATCAATGGTATATCAAATTGCGATCGGGCCAGCGCTGTCATCAATTCCTCCATCAAGTCGAGATCATCCATCATACAGTTATAGAGCGCACCGTGGGGTTTAACATAATCTATTATGACCTTTTCAGTGGAGGCGATGGCTGCCAGGGCTCCTAGTTGTGCAAGCATATGCAAAGCCGCCTCAGAATGAGGAATCGGCAAAGGACGACGACCAAAACCTGCAATATCTGGATAACTCGGGTGTGCACCGACCGCAACGCCATATTGTTTCGCGAGGCGCACAGTTTGTCGCATGGTGAGTGGATCGGATGCGTGACCACCACACGCCACATTTGCCATATCAATATACGGCATCAACGCTGCGTCATCGCCCATCGACCAGACACCGAAACCCTCACCAACATCTGCATTTAACTTCATCATCGTTCTCATAGTTTTTGACGCTACCGAAAGTCACCAAAAAATTTTTGATACTTCATAAAATTAACTCTCGCTTCATCAGACGAAACTGCTCGAAAGGACACTTGTTGCCCGGCTTTGCGTTGAGCAAGTTGTCCCAACGACTTTCGAGCAACTGTACCAATCAAAGGATAACCCCCCAGAGACTGATGATCGCGCATCAACACAACCGGCTGTCCTGACGGGGGTATTTGGACCCCACCAAGTGTCATAGGAACAGAATAACGCGGATTACCCGCATTAATGATAGAGTGCCCATGAAGCCTATACCCCATACGACTTTGTTCCTGCGATACCGTGTAACTTTGATGCAGAAACTGCTTAAATGCCGCGGGCTCAAAGTTGTCTGATGAACGTAAGATAATCTCACACTCTAAAGGGATCGTGTACGACTCTAGAAACCGTCTTGGCATAAGCCGGTGGTCCAACAACCTCGCTTTTTTGTAACTTAACTCTTCACCGACGGATAATGACGTTCCTGTCTTATGTAAACCCCCCAATAGGTCACGTTGACAAGTCGCAACACTTCCCAAAATGGGGTGAATCTCAAATCCAGCATCAACCGCCAGATAGGTAAACATTCCGCCATCTAATCGGCCGACCCTAAGCTCAGAACCTGCCGGAGCCGGATACGCCCCGGGACCTGACAATGAATCGCCATTGAGTGAGATATCACCCCACGCCCCTGTGACTGCAAAGTTTACGTCTTCGATGAATTCTGCGACGAATCCACCGCCGCCAATCTCGATTATCGGACAATTGACAGGATTACGCAGCAGTTGGTTTGCCCAACACGCTGCGACGCTATCCATCGGACCCGCCTGGGCAACTCCCTGGCTTACGAAACCAAAGCGTCCAAGATCTTGGATGGTATGCATCGGATTCGCCAGTTTAATCTGGAGCATTAGTCGCCTCGATCTGGCTAAACTCATCGACAGAAATCGATTTAAATCGGACGGTCATTCCCACAGACAATTTGGTATCAATCAAGTGCTCGCTCAACGACACTACGCAGCCAGGCATCCGGCCGATAATATGCCAACCGCCAGGAGTTTGCTTTGGATATATTACAGTCTGGTTTTCGACAATCGCGACTGATCCGGCTGGGACTCGTTTGCGTGGAACATCGCGTCGTGGTAAGTGAATCCTATTGTCTGTTTCTCCAAGATAAGCAAAGCCTGGGACAAATCCTGTTGCTAGTACTCGATAATCGCGAGAGTAATGTGCAGCGATAAGATCATCAACGGACAGACTGGTTAAACTGCTCACCGACTGAAGATCCAATCCAAAAGAGGGGTCGTAGCAGACCGGAATTTCAATAAGCGAATGACTTTCTCCATAGGCCGTGCACGCAGGTTCCGAAAACACAGCATCAAGGATGTCAGATATTTGGTTTGTCAAGATCAGCTCGGGCCGAATGACCATACTCAAAACGCCAAACCCATAGCAATAATCAACCAACCAGACTGGATCCTCAGCTTGAACCCACTGATCCAACTTTTCGATCTTAATAAGCGTCTGATCAGCCAATGGAGGCCCGAGATGCGCCTCAACTGTGTCTTCTGATACCCATGTGATTAAGCTTTGAGAATTTGAATTGCTCATAAAAACTCACGCATATTTGCTAGCCACATTTCCTAATGACCACACACAATGAAAATTAGAGCCCCCAAGATGACCGATCAGTGCGACCGGTGACTGGTTCCGTAAATTAGCCAAAGAACCGTTACGCTCACGACCAAAAATGACAATGTCGCGCCCCCAATTGGCTATTCGAGAGGCTCTAAACTAAAATCATATCAACAATATACCGCAACCTCGCTATTAATAGAGCGCTTAAAAGCGGTAAGGGAAAAGTGGAACCGGCTGGAGATCAGAGACCACAAGACCCTAAGAACAGCGCAAGCGACTCCTCCAGACTGGGAACGAGGACTGAAAAAAGTTCTCGTTCAAGGATTTTCTGCTCCCTGAACCGATCGTTCTTACGCATGAATGCGTTGAAATGAAAATCACCTAATAAACTATTGATAACCTCTCGATCGCCTTATTTCATCCTCCGATGATTGTCGTTACTTAGATCTTTCTCAGAGGAAATCTGGCTGATCAAGAGGAACTACTAAAAAAGACCAATTTTTCAATGCAGAGGGGCTCGCTCGCTACCCGCGACTAACCGAAATTCAGCATTGCACCGCCCTTTATTGAAAAGAACTTCGTGCCATCAAACCTCGACCCACCTGAAGGTAAATTTCCATAACAGTCCAGCGCAGTTTATCGTTTACAAAAACAATCGACGATTGCATTATTATCGCTAAANCTAGGAATAGTTTNTAAAAATAANNTACTTGGGGGTGTGCTTTCACTTTCAGGATAGAGANATTTANAGAGATGATCTGTACACAAACTTTGTTTGAAGAACTAACAGAGTCGAAAAAATTAATGGAAAGAGACTTTTCCGAATTAGCTAACTCGACCGATCAAGACGTCGCGTTCGTTATAAAAAAAGGTGAGTTACTGTTACAAGACCGCAGTGTTCTCGATACTGGCCTAACAGCAACCCATAAAATAGGATCTGGTGAACCTATTTGGTTCGCCGAGACACTGAGTAAGAGAGCTAAGTTACTGGACTTCACAAATATCGGCGATACCTCTCTGTATGAAATAAGAGGACCAGAGATTAGACAACACGTCGACAAAGCGGGATTCTTATCGAAAGAGATCATAAGATACAGCCTCGCCCGGATTTATAAGCGACTTGACGCCCGCCGAAATTTCACCTTTGAAGACGCTCTCTACCAAGAACGAAGCGACGTGGACCAAGTCTATTTCAACCGGGACGAAACTATCTTTAGTTGGGGTGACAACTCCGATTCGATTTATTTCATCATCGACGGCCAAGTCTCACTGCGAACAGTAAAAAATAAAAATTTCGTCCTTCTTGGCTCGGCAGACAGCTTCGGGGAATCTTCACTAATTACAAACAAGCCCAGAAGTCTCAGGGCCGTCGCTGAGACCGATTGTACATTGTTCAGAATGGGCTCAGACTGGGTTTTACGCTATTTGAATCAGGAGCATCCCATTGTTAGGCTGGCTATCCACCAAACGCTTTCGATGCTATCCATACGGAACCAAATTCATCTTATTAAAACTAATGACGGAGTCTACGTCACAGGTGCCAAAACAGCATAAAAAAAGATAAGGCACCAAAAAACTAGTCGGGCGCTGTCTTACCACAGGTATCAAAATTACTGAGAATTAAAACTATCGGAAACCCAGTGAGGGCTTAAGTCTCCAGTAGAGGCCCGAGTCTCATCTCTACTTACGTTGCCACGTATTGACCGAAAAATCATAGATAATTGAACTTGGGCAAGGTTTGGCGTGAAGTGTCACACCAATTTTTTCACCAACAGAATCATTGGTCGCTCTGTAAAAGCACTTATTGAACTTCAACCCTACATCTTCCTCATGATCAAAAGTCATAGGCACCAAGACTGCTGGCGGTTCGCCTCCTCCTAATCCTATAGCCGATAGCGATTTTGGTAGGGACCAGCTGTCGGTCGTACAGGAAGATAAAAATAAAATCGACACAGCAAGCCCAAAGCGTGGCGCCCAGTACATCAGAACGAATATGCCTCTTTTGTCTCAAGATATAATTGGAAAACTGGGTCTCCAAAGATTACAAGACCAAAGAATACCAGTACCGACGACGCCAAGAACAAGCACTGCAATTTCAGCCACAGGTTGCTCCCATTAATCGACGATGTAGGGTCCTGCTGGGAGACGCAAGTCTCGTAACTTTCAACCAACATTTGACGCTCCAGTTCACTAACGAAGCATAATGACATAAACACTATACCTGCCACCATACCGACCGAGATGGTAATTAATTGCGCACCACTATCGCGGCATATCAGGTACGTTATCGTGGCAATAACGGTACCTACACCAGCCGGAATACCAAGGCCTAAAGTTGCAGGATGATTAGTACTACCAAGGTCGCCTAATGCAGAGTTTTCATCAGTGAATGTTGTCATGAACAGAGTCGTTAAAAAAGCGCTTATCTAATTAGCCAGTTTCATGAGCGATTGCTCCGGAATTTTCCCCGCGTCTCTCCAGCGATAAACTGTATTCGGTGTTACCTCAAAAAAATCAGCGACTGCTTTAACAGAGCCGTGAGCAGAAATGACCGAGTCAACCGAGACCCAATGGTGTTGCGTGTACCTATCGGACGGCTGACGCATCGCATCATTTATAACCGGTTGCCATTTATCAGGAATGAGGCCTGACTTCTTCCATGCTTGAACGGTGGAGGGATTCAACTGAACGGCGTCGGCTAGGGCTTTGACGGATCCGAAATAATTAAGTGCTTTTGAGAAGCGCATTGTAACCTCCAGCCCTGACCTGCGACTTACTGTTATGCCAACCGTTTGCTCACATAACCCTAGGGTGGCGGAGAATACAAACATTGATTATCTTTTGTCAATCATTGATTTTGTTTCGAATATAAAATTTTTTTAGCAAATAACGGCGGGGTTCAATTAAACTAAACTTATGGAACGTTCAAGGTTTGAACCATCTGCTCGAAACCTACCAGTTCAAAAACGAGCACGGGAAAAATACGAACTGATTCTCCGAGAGACCTGCTGTCTACTCGAAGAAACTGGTTTTGTAGGATTATCGACGCGCGAGATAGCGCGACGAGCCAACTGTAATATAGCTACTATCTATCGCTACTTCGGTGGCGTAAATGACATAATAATGGCTTTAGGTGAACCATTCTTTTCCGGTATCTCTGCGTTGTTCGACCACATGATTTCTCAAATAGCAGGCGGCGAGTCTCTGGAATCAGCGTTTGAGTTTTTCATGGAAACATTTACAAACGAACTCTCTCAGAATCAATGGGCGTTGCATGCGGAAGCAGGCATCCTTACCGACAAAAATCTTATTGCCTGGAATAGCCAATTCATGGCAAAAATTGAGGGAAGACTGACTGGAGTACTCGCGATCGCCGGTGTTAATGGAAGCACCGCCGAGCTCGAAGTAATTTCATTTAGATTGATACGGCACTGGAAAACTTATATGAGGACATTAGTTGAATATGACGATATTGAAGACGCACTTTGGCTGCAGCAGGATACAGTAAGGACATCCCTAGCCTTAGTCGATGCGCCTCTAACATAAACAACGCTTGTGCAGTTATTAGTGCGAGCTACAACGGCACTTTGCACATTTGGACGACGAATCGCACTCTAGCCATAAGTGAGCAGGACTAAGTACCAAAAAAGGCGCCTAATAACCTTTCCTGCTTCAGTCCTTAGGCAATCCATATTTATTGAGGAGCTTTTTATATTCGGCCAAGAGACTTTGATCCTTTAACATGCCCAATTGCTTGTCCAGCTCTTGTTGGGTGAACGCGGGTTGAATTTGCATAATCTCATTGACGTAGCCTCGTGCTTTTTTAGGCTCGTTCTCACGATCAGCAATCAAAGCGAGCGTTACCAATGCTCGGCTTCCCTGCAAAGCAAAGATTTCGCCAGATTTAGCTTTCTTGAATATGGCCTGCGCCACCTTTTTAGCCTCATCATTTTCACCCAACATCGCAAGACTTGTGGCATATCTATTCGCGTACCAAGCCGGATGAAAGGGTGAAATCCTCATCGCCTCAGCCAACATTTTCTTAGCTTCCAGTGGTTTCATCGAAAGAAGATATACGGTCCCACCAACTGCTAACATATCACCTGTCGGCGAACCCATTGCTGCCGCCTCAGTCACCTTCTGCTGAGCGGCATCGTAGGAGCGATCGTATAAATCAAACCACGCACCCAAAACCAACGGGTTTGGTGTCTGCATGATCTCAAAAGCTAGCTGAGCCATTCGGCGACCCTCAGTAATATTTAGCTCCCGACGCTCTGGGCCCTCCATCATCACTTTTTGGAAATACAGCCAGCCTCTTAGAAGATGTGCGGGGCCGCTGCTTTGAGGGCCTGCATACACCTCATTGACTACCCGCTCCATCTCATTGTGGGCGTCAGACGTCCATTTGAGGAGGTGCCTGCGGCCTTCCCCGAATAACCTCATCTCTTCAATAGAGCTCCAGTGGGAACCGTGGTTACTGCTACCCCCCAGCTTAGACATGAAATTAATCTGCAGATTTTTAAAGATACTTTCAGTAATCAGATCCTGAAACTCGAACAGCTGCTCTGTTTGACCTGAAAACTTGTCAACCCATACTATCCGATCCTCTATTGCGTCTATGAGTTCGACATTAACTCTAAGGCTCCCAGCGGCCTCTTGAACACTGCCACTCATCAAGTATCTGACCCCTACAGCGTCCGCTATTTCTGATGAGTCAAGGTCCATCCCTGCGACCTTCTTTGCAGAATTGTTGGAAATAACAAAAACATCACTCGATCTAGAAATCTGACTGGTAATATTCTCCGCGATACCTTCAGCGATAAATATTTTTGCAGGATCCCCAGAGAGATTTTTAAAGGGCAAGACGATCAAAGAAGGTTTGGTAGGCAGCGGGAACCCAATCTCAGCATCTTCAGGACCAAGGCTAGACCTAAGCAAAAAGAACACAGCGGTAGTAGCCGCTACGATCACCAATACGGCAAGACTAATTTTTTTGGGTATACCGTGGGTATCTTTCCTCTGTCGTCTTTTGGTTTCGTTAATCAGAATATCAAATGCGTGGAACTGGTTTTCTTTTACTTTCTGCAGACCTATATCATGGAATTCCTCGTCTACTTTATCCTTAACCAGATCGTAAATAGCCTTAGAGATACACACACCGCTGGGCTGGCAGATTGACTCCAATCTGGCGGCTACGTTTACGCCATCACCGAGCAAATTATCATCATCCTCAATGACATCACCAAGATTGACTCCAACCCGGAAGAACATTTGTTCTGTGATCTTTAACGAACAGTTTTTTTTATGAATATCACGTTGAAAACGCGTCGCGCATTTTAGCGCTTGAACTGCGCTTCCAAACTCAGCAAATACTGAATCACCCCCTGTATTGAATATCCGGCCCCCCATTCTTTTGACCATCGGGTCCAGTATCGCCCTATATTTTCGCAGGGTAGCGATTGTTTTTTCTTCGTTCCTCTCGATAGATTTGCTATATCCGACCACGTCTATCGCAACCAATACTGCTAGCTTTCTTTCACTATCACCATCCTTCATAGAAGTCCTCTGAATTTGTTTATTAATCAAACCTCGGCCTTTTACATCATTTCTCATTATGGTTAAGGACTGATTAGCTTAAATCTTCATTTATTTTAGTCCGATACCCTTTGACATGGGGTAAGTTCTCGTGGACCAGACTGAGATGATGTACTCAAACTTAACGGAAACGGCGCAAATACAGTTCTCTAAAGTTATAGTTTTATAATCGATCAGCACTAGAACAAAACCGTTAACTCGCTGTAGCCGGGGACATCCAAGATATTTATCATGAATAAAATCGAACGTTTCGCTCAACGTGTTGGTCTAAGATTCAGGCCTAATTAAGGCATGCCAAACGACCCTCTTATTTGGCTTAACAAACGTTTACAAGAATCTCGGTATCCCCACGCCTTATGCCCAACAGAATATTTCTGAGACTGTTCATGTACATAGTTGGCACAAGCACTTAATAAGCACAAATAGCGAGCGCCCTCCTCCCTAAAGGATGTAAAGCCAAAATATCGGTGCAAGTTAACAAAAAGTATTATCGCAGAAAACACCTACCTTTTCCGTCAACAAGATCGTCTTTATATTGATGTCCGGGCACAATAGCGTCAAATCCATAAATCATAAACCCACCACGCTTTGATTCTTTAATCAGGCTACGATGATCAGGCACTCATAGTTTGGTGGCAAAAAAGAAGAGATGTCTTGATGATCCGTGGACTTATCGCTCCAATCCTATCGCCATTCGACGAAGACTTATCATTCGATCAAGTAACCTACAACGGTTATGCAAAACACCTACTAGCTCCGGGGTGCTGGGGACTTGCGCCATTCGGGACCACCGGCGCGGCGTTGTCCATCAGCGCAGCAGAACGTCAGCTTGCTTTAGATGGCTTAGGTCAAATCGGGGATAAACTCGTCCGCTCTGATTCCTGAGACATACCTGTATAATTGACCAGAGTCAGTTGAAATAGCACAACAAGCGACTAAACTGGGATGTGACGGCGTGCTGGTACCCCCGCGTTTTTATTTTGAGGACGTATCAGATCAGGGTTTGCTTGATTACTACGAACGCTTCATCGAAGGTGTAAATCGTACCAGTTTGCGGACCTGCCTGTACCACATTCCCCTAGTCTCTGGCGCCGGTCTATCGGTAAGCGTAGTCAAACTATTAAGAGATAAATATCCAACAACCATCGTTGGCATTAAAGATAGCTCCGGTGACTGTACGAATACCGACCAACTCCTGCAGATGGAAAATCTGATAGTCTACCCAGGTCGTGAACTGTCCTTAGTCGAAGCCATGAAGCTAGGAGCTCCCGGCTGTATCTTCGCGACCGCGAATC
>PBZS01000047.1 GCA_002730235.1 Gammaproteobacteria bacterium
AATTCCTTTGAGTATCTCAAGGCCCATGTAATTGCGTCCTCAGCGGTCACCTTCCAAATTGAATGCGGTGCCCCACTGCCCCCGATTAAGGACACCAACCTGACCGCCCGACTGATCGACCAACGAGATGTTGCCCCTGGGAAGTTGTGGATAGGTCAGCTGGCCGGGCGGAGCCTATCTGTCCCTGCCTCCCGCTTTGCAGAGCAGATCGGTGGTAACTTGTCAGAGCTGTACGAGTATGTATAGTTCGTAAGGCATACATAAAATGAAGCTACCGGGTGATATTATATCAAGAAAAAGTTGATGATATAAAATAGTAATACTATTCGCAATTAATCTTCCTGGATGTCTTTGGGGTTGTTTCATAGACAACATGGTTTATGCCAGACACTTTATTGACAATAGTATTCGCTGTGCGACTGCTTTTGTTGCACCTCTAAAAGGTGTGTTTCAGTTTTCCAAATGTTAACCCGTGAACGGGGCTCGATGGACTTAGCACTTGTTTCTTTTTTATTTGTTCGCGCAACACTTTTGCCTCTGTGCTGGCGAACGTCCTAACGTTGTCCTTTTGCAAATCTGGGCAGTAATATCGAAAGTAATACTTCTTTTTGCCCCGTTTAATAATCGGCTTAATAGCAGTAAGTTGTTTCGTGTTAATTTCCCGCATCGATATTTACCTTTTCCTTTTGGATGACACAAATGGTGACACACGAGAAAAAAGAGAAAAGCGGGCGTAGCGTAACCCCTTGTAACTCCTTGTAGTTTTGCAAACACCCTGTAACCCTTTATTTCCCGTGCCTTTTTGAACCGAATTTCAACTAAATACTTGATTTCATTGCAAAAACAGGTATAGATTGGTTCATGTCGGAGCGTGGCGCAGCCTGGTAGCGCGATATACGCGGATGCAATGATTTCAATGACTTAGCTGAAATTGGTCCCTTCTTGCTGACACATCAAAACTACATAAAGTTACGTCTTGCCAACAAAAAACGACATAAGCCGAATCTTCGGGCAAAATAAAACCCCCAATCAAGGGGGAGGGGGTGTTAGGTTTTGGCGGGGAGCGTTTAAACCATTTGTTTCTTTTGCCCTTGTTCTAACAATTTTTTGCATACCACTCGATTAACTCTCGCTTTCGGCGTAGCACTAATATCAAATAATTATAGTCTTCATATTGGCAAGAGGCTGAATGTTTGGCCTCCGCCCCCCAGCTCCATTCTTTTTCCACAAATTGAACAATGTTATCCATCTCAGTCTTACAGAAGCATATATGATCAAGAACGATTTATTGTAATCAAAGTTGGCGGTCACCGAGCACTGGTTCAATTGCTGTGCGTGCCGAACGTTTGAGCATCGCGTTGTAAAAGGGCATGAGCCTCTCAGCGTGGTCATTAATTTGTTTAAGATTTTTTTTACTCTCTTTCATGGCCTCAACAATCTCAGCTCGGATAGAGTCCTCATCTATCGTCAGAAGTTTCCCATCGCGCATTACTACTTGGCCAGCTACCATAGTCATTCGCACCGACGCTCCAGTCTCGCAAAACAAAAGCTGACGACGGATATTATTGAGAGGGGTGAACGCAATCGAGTTTAAATCCAAAAGAATTAAGTCAGCTTCATACCCCGGGGCAATAACACCGATACGATCAGCAAGTCGTAAGGACTTGGCGCCGCCATTTATTATACATTTTAAGATTTCGGGAGCTTTAGGCCAGCGCTCCCAATCTGAGCTTGATATACGGCTAAGCAGTGCTGCCTGCTTACCAGCAAGCCACATATTGGAGCTATCATCTACCGCTGCCTCATCGGTTCCGATACAAATTGGAATTCCTGCATCGCGAATTGCCTCGTATGGCATAATGCCCGATCCTATTTTCAAATTGCTTATCGGGTTATGGCAAACAACACAACCAGACTGAGCCATAGCAGAAACATCCCTCTCATCGATCCAGATTGAGTGTATAACAACCTTTCTCTCATCAAGAGCTCCAAGGTCACTAACGTATTGGATAAGTGACTTTCCAAATTTTTCTTGCCCAAGCACACGTTGTAGGCGCGTTTCCAGAATATGGATATTGAAAGGCAGATCATGACGTTGCGAAAGGTCAGTGAGCGCAAGTAGGTATTCACGGCCAACCCTTTGTGGCGCTGAACAGGAAGTTGAGCAATGCAGTCTTCCATTTGCTTGCCCATGCCAACGCTCGATGAAGTCACTATAAATTTGTAATAACTCACGATCACTTTGCCTGGGTGCAGATTGCATGGCTGCGATCTCTTTCTCCGGCAGCAACTCTTTGAGATAAGGATATTTGTCATATTCAATCAAATTTGGTNGGTCTATTGCGACAGTCGCGCGCATACCAACATCGGCATAAGCCGACATTATTGCATCAATATTTTCTTGTGTGGGCGTTGGGTTNAAAAATGCATCATCATGCACACTTGTTANCCCAAGCTTTAGCATNTCGATTGCGCCTAAAATAGTGCGNAGGTAATTAATANGACCATTCTCGGGCGTATCNCCCATGGGAGGGACNTCAAAAAGCATGAAAATCTCTAGAGGAGCATCGTCAAGCGCTCCTTTAAGAAAGTTCGCAGGTGAGTGTAAATGAGAATTTATCAGTCCTGGCATCAAAAGGTGGCCCCGAGCTTCAATTACTTCCAGGGTACCGGGCGGTGGAGTAATATTTGGGCCAACTGCGATAATTTTGTTACCCTCTATAAGCACATCTGCCTGTGAAAGCTCGCGGTCATCAGCGTCAAAGGTAAGAATACGTGCATCTTTAATTAGAATTGACATTAAATAACTCCAGGTTACCACAAATACAGTCGCTAAAAGCGGTTACTTTCTTGAATTAGCCTGATAATTAATAGTGGCGCGGGCCCTTGGATCCAGCGCGTCTCTTAGCCCATCTCCCACCAAATTACATGCGACAACAAGTAAGGTCAACGCGGCTCCTGGAAGTGCTGCAACATGTGGAGCAATTAATAAGACGTTGCGACCTTCAGATATCATAACGCCCCATTCCGCAAGTGGAGGCTGCACTCCTAGCCCAAGAAAAGAGAGCCCAGCAGCAGTCACTACAATCGAGCCAAGAACGGTTGCACCGTAAACAATTGCGGCAGGTGCAACATTCGGAAGAAGTTCGACAAACAGAATTGTTCGAACGGGTGTTCCAGAAGCCCTCAGTGCCTCAATGTAAGGAAGTGCGTTTTGGGATGCCGCAGCCTGATACACAATCCTAACGTAATACGGTAGTAAGACTATTACCAATGAGATAAGCAGATTAATTATCCCCGCACCGAGGGAGGATGTAACTAGAATCGCCAACAGAGCCATAGGAAAAGCGAACAAAACGTCCATCATTCTCAATATCACTACCCCTAGCCGCTCGTACCACGCGGCCAACAGTCCAAGCGGAAGTGCAACTAAAGCTCCAATTATTACAGGTGTTACACCTGTAATAATTGTCAATCGAGTACCATGAATGATCCGTGAAAGAATATCTCGGCCTTGATGATCAAGCCCAAGAAGATGCCCTGAGGTGCCAGGAGGCGAAAGTCTCAAGGAAGGTATTGCGTCATTTGAACCAAAAGGTGCAATTAGTGGCCCCAAGAAAGCCACAAAAATTAATACAAATAGCAACAGAAGCCCTATCGATGCCGACCTATCACGTCGCAAGGTTCTTATTACCTCGCTAAGCTGAGAATTTCTAAAAATTGATAAAAGCCTCATCCACGCCTCCTTGGATCTAGCACAATCGCTAAAATATCAGCAAGCAGGTTTCCGATTACGAATACGATTGCTATGGCTAGGACGCAGCCTTGCACTACTGGAAAGTCACGTTGAAGGATTCCTTGATACAGTTGGAGACCAATTCCTGGCCAGTTGAAAATTATTTCGGAAAATAAAGCACTGCTGAACAAAAAACCAATTTGTAAACCCGCAATAGTGACGAAGGACGGTAAAACATTGCGCATTGTCTCTACAGTGATAATACGTCCCTCTGAATGACCGCGTGCCCGAGCTGCTTGAACATAGGGTTCACCCATCTCATCTATAAACGCGCTACGTGTGACACGGGCTACAACAGCCAACGAAGATACCGCGGTCGTTACAGCGGGAAGAAACAAGTGTTTAGCAACGACATAGACCGTTGCATCATCCGCCATTGCCCCTACCCCTGAAATAGGAAAAATCCGGAGCTGGAGTCCAAATACAATAAGTAAAATAATACCTAGGGAGAAGGGCGGTAAACTTGCTAGAAACAGCATCAATAGGGTAATTAACCTGTCAAGTAGAGACCTATGGTGACCGCCAGAAAGTGCAGCAAATAAAAGACCAAAAGATACTGTTAAAGCGAAGCTAGCTCCCATTAGTAAAAGTGAAGCCCAAATTTTGTCGGATATTACATCAGACACAGGTACGCTCAACGAAATTGAGCGCCCAAGATCGCCCCTAAGAAGGGCCACCAGCCAATCCCAAAATTGAATAAAAAGGGGCCGATCCAAGCCAAGTTCTTGTCGGAGTGCCTGGACACGCTCCTCTGTGGCACCTAAACCAAGTATTGTTCTGGCGACGTCACCAGGCGAGAAATGTAAGGCCGCAAAAACAACAAACGATACACCAAGCAAAACCAAAACGGTAGCAAAGATGCGGTTCACTATTAAGCGTGTCATTTATGATAATTCTCAATTCTGAATAAAAAGCGCGCCCACTTAGGGCGCGCTTTGAGACTTTAATCTTTGTAAACACTCGTATAATCGGCCCAATGCTGGGGCGCAAGCACAAACCCCTTAACTTCTGGGCGCATGGCGTAAACCTGAATTGGGGTATACAGGGGAATGAAGGCTACGTCCTCAGTCACAATATCCCTGATTTCATGCAGAATTTTCACCATTTCGGCTTCGCTTGATGTAGCACGAGCTGAGGCCAACAACTTGTTCATTTTTGGATTTTCATAGTAACCGCTGTTAAAGCCGTTAGGCGGTTGCGCCGTTGTCGGTAAGATAAGGTCAAGCCAAAAAAAGCCTGTTTCGCCCCAAGAAACCTGCATGCAGCAAGTACCTTCTCGCGTACCTTTGGCAAGCATATCCCAATATGTTCCATTATCAAATAATTCAATCTTAGCGCGGATACCAATTCTTCCAAGATCGCGTTGAAGCCATTCAGCGTCAGCGCGTGTGTTCACATCTCCGCCTCCCCCCATTGTCCAGTCAAGGCGGGTTTCAAAGCCATTTGGGTATCCAGCTTCAGCCAAAAGTTTTTTGGCGCCTTCGGGGTCATACGCAAAATCGCGATATTCAGGATCCCAACCTGGACCACCGTAATTAAGGATACCATATGCCGGGGTGGCTGTTCCCCGCCGTAGATATTTGGTCATACCTTCACGATCGATCGCCATCGCCATTGCGCGGCGGACGCGGACATCCTTTAGCGGCCCTTCGCGAAAATTAAGCCAAATTGGGTAGATGGTCGAAACTGGACCTTTAACCAACGTGATGCCCTGCGCCTCAAGATATTCTAATGAGTCAGGCGAAGGTGTAGAAATCATATCCAGCTCACCAGTAAGGAGTCCGAGTTCGCGAGTGGTAACTTCTGGTATCCCGCGTAGTATAAGCTTTTGAAATTGAGGAACCCGTTTTTCATCCCAGTAGTTATTATTCTTGATCAATACTGTTTCGACACCAACTTTACGCTCACCAAACTTGAATGGCCCAGTACCTACAGGGTTCGTATTTATACCGTCATTACCATATTTGCGAACAGCAGCAGGACTTATCATTCGCGGAGTACCTGATCCACCTGCAGAGAGTCGCCTGAGAAATTCAGCATTCGGCTGTTTTAATTTTATTTCAAAAGTATAATCGTTTACTATCTCGTAACTCTCAAGATCGCCCCACACCCAACTAAGTAACCCAACAGATCCAGGCTGATGAAATTCAAAATCTGGGTTGGTCATACGATCAAGATTAAATTTAGCGGCTTTAGCATTCCATGGCTCACCATCATGGAAAGAAACACCTTCACGTAACTTAAATGTATAGGTCTTTTTATCAGCACTAATCTCCCAGCTTTCGGCCAAGGCAGGCACAATGGGCGGTGTTTTAACACCAACCGCGAGCAAATCCTCTGCCACGAAACCTTCATACATATGCAGTAGAGCTTTAAAGGTATTCCATGTGGTTGATATGTGTGGATCGAGGCGAGCAAGATCAGCTTCGATACCGATCGTAAGGGTATCTTTTGCAGCCGAAGCTGGCGAAGTGAGTGTGACGGCTGCAAGCGCTATTGCTAGGAAACCGTTCAAAAATTTATTCTTAGCCTTGCATAATCTCTTTTTAGCAAAATTAATCATTGGGTTTCTCCTCTAAATGAGAACGTAACTCGTAGTTTTGTAGATAGATTGTGTCGTTGGGTTTTGTAAAAAACCTTAAAACTTGTCCGTAAATGCTTGGAACCTTTAACCGATATTGCCGATGTGGTGGTCCATGTGAGCAACCTATAATTTTAGACCTTTCTGTGTTGGTAGTTAATCCAATCATCTGTTTTCTCCTTTCTGTTGGATATACTTAGTAAGTTTCCTCAGTCTTCGTTTCGGCTTCTAAACAGCTCCCAATTCGGTGGCTCACTCAGGCTTAGAACACCTTGAAGAAGGCTTTTCGTGTATGGATGCTCAGGTTCATTAAACACTGTGTAGCTACTACCACTCTCAACGATGCAACCTTGGGACATTACCGAGACTTCATCTGCCATGAGGTTGACTAGTTTCAAATCATGGGTAACAAAAAGATAAGCAAGGTTTCGGTGGTCTTGCAGCTCAAGAAGCAATTCAAGGATTTCAGCTTGAACAGATACATCTAAAGCTGAAGTGGGTTCATCAAGAATAAGAAATTTTGGCTCTAGGGCTAATGCACGGGCGATAGCTACCCGTTGACACTGACCGCCTGATATTTCACCGGCGAAGCGATTTTTGAGACCGGTGTCCAGTCCAACATCGTTTAGTAACGTCTCTACACGATCATGTAACTCAGCGCCATGAACACCAGCATTTTCAAGGGGACGCATGAGATTAGCCGCAATAGTCCGTCTAGGATTTAGTGACAATTGTGGATCTTGGAAAACCATCTGGAAGCCGTGGCGTAAATCAATGAGTGATCGTTCTCTGAGGTCGGCTAAATTTTTTCCATCGAAAAACACCTCGCCTGAATCAGGAGTTATTAACCTAATTAGGAGCCGTGCTACCGTAGATTTTCCAGATCCAGACTCACCAACTAGTGCTAGCGTTTTGCCCGTGTCTATGGAGAGACTGACTCCGTCAACTGCTGTGACATAATTTGATCGACCGAACCTGCTTGTTCGAAATCGTTTATAGAGTCCTTCAGCCAACACTAAAGGCTTCCCAGTCGCAATACCACATCTCGTATTATTGTTTGATAATGAGGAAGCTACTTGGTTTTGGTTGATGGATTGCTTAGACCTCTCTTGAATTTTTATCGTATCTGGAAATGCTTTCAGCAAAGCTTTTGTATAAGGATGACTTGGTTGCCTTAAAATTTTATCGGTTTCGCCAGTTTCTTTCACCTCGCCATCTTTAATAACTACGACGCTGTCAGCTATTGCACGAACAACTGAGAGGTCATGGGTTACTACAATAATCGATAATCCGAGGTCATTTCGAAGACGGCGTAAAAGGGCGAGGATCTCAAATTGCACCGCTGCATCAAGAGCGGTTGTTGGCTCATCAGCAATCAAAAGCAATGGATCGTAAGCTAAGGCTAGCGCGATTGCTACCCTCTGGCACATCCCTCCTGAAAGTTGATGAGGAAAGCTGTTACAGACACGTTTGGGGTCCTTAAAGCCCATTGGGGCTAAAAGCTTTTCAATGCGTTGGCGGGCCTTTGCAGTTTTTATGTAGGGATCGCGTTTACGCAGGACAGCTAATATTTGATCTCTGACACGTAAAGCAGGATTGAGCGAAGCTCTCGGTGTTTGCGATACAAATCCAAT
>PBZS01000048.1 GCA_002730235.1 Gammaproteobacteria bacterium
CCGGTGAGCTGAGTATTGGTGTCACAAATGTGGCCTTCAATCATCCGGATTTAGGGCCATTGGCCCGCCTCCATCAGGCACCTTTTGAAGAGCTTCCCGCCAGACAGTCGAAACTTGCGGCGGAGACCGCACAGGAGGAACGGATTCGTGACTTAATTGAGCGGCAAGGTGTCGATCTGGTTGTACTTGCTCGCTACATGCAAGTGCTGTCTGATAAATTACGTCAGGACCTTGCCGGGCGTTATATTAATATCCATCACTCATTTTTATCGAGTTTAAAAGGAGCTAGACCATACCATCAGGCCTACAAGCGTGGCGTTAAAGCAATCGGTGCCGCAGCCCACGATGTGACGATTGATTTGGATGAGGGTCAGATCATCGATCAAGAGGTTGAACGGGTCGGTCACACTGTCGGCTCAGATCAACTGTTGGCGACGGGTCGAAATATCGAAAACTATACGCTCTGTCGGGCAGTGAAAGCACACAGCGAGCATCGAGTTTTCGTAAATGGACATAAAACGGTGGTACTGAAATGATGGCAACTCGGATCGACGGTAAAGACTTCGCAGAACAAGTCAGCAAAGAGGTTGCAGAGGGTGTTAAAGATCTTAAAGCGTCGCATGGTGTTACCGCAGGCTTGGCAGTGGTGTCGGTTGGAGAAGACCCGGCCAGTCAGGTATACGTTCGTAACAAGGTAAAACAGGCAGAAGCCTGCGGAATGAACTCCTTCCATCATGTGTTGGAGGCGGAGACTTCTAGGAAGTCTCTGTTGTCGCTCATCGAGTCATTAAACAATGATCTGCTCGTTCACGGAATTTTAGTTCAGTTACCTCTTCCGGCTCATCTCGACTCGAGAGACGTGATTCAGACAATCGACCCTAGAAAGGATGTAGACGGGTTTCATGCCAGTAATGTTGGTGATTTGTGGACAAGCGGCAAGCCTTTTGTTCCTTGCACTCCCCTTGGTTGTCTCAAGCTTCTGAAATCAGTCGACCCAAACATAACGGGCAAGAACGCTGTTGTTATAGGCCGCTCGAATATTGTCGGTCGTCCGATGGCTGCGCTTTTGTTGAACGAATCGGCGACAGTGGCTATTGCGCATTCGAACACAAAGGATCTTCCCGCTCTTTGTCGTCAGGCAGATATCTTGGTTGCAGCTGTAGGTCGACCTGAGATGATCAAAGCTGACTGGATCAAACCTGGCGCAATTGTCTTGGATGTGGGCATCAATCGCGTTGAGACAGCAGATGGCAGAGGTCGTCTTGTAGGAGATGTCGACTTTGAGGACGTATCAACAGTCGCTGGTGCAATCACACCGGTACCTGGCGGGATTGGTCCGATGACAATCGCCTGTCTTCTCGCAAACACCCTCGAGGCCGCAAAGCGAACAGTTTCCTAGCGCGATCATAGAAGCCAAGCACCCGCGCGGGCGGGCTCACGAAGCCGTTAGCGTTGAATTAGGGCCTTTGACTCTCTCGAACGCTGGAAGTTACGGTAGATTGCGCTCCCAGCGATGAATGCGACGGTCCAGTATGCTGAGCTTGAGAATGCCGCTGGCGCATATTTGAGTTCGCGGCTCATAAATTCACTGAGGGTCGGCTCAAAGTTCCCGGACCAGAGGTAAAAACTACCGCTAGAGATCAGTTCACAAAGAGCGGTCCCGAGCACAGCGAATCCAAAAAATACCGCGAAGCCCGAAAGCTCGCCTGTTAAATAAGGTTTTGATAGACGACCAGCAATCCACATCGAGAAATATGCCGGGATGAGCATGCTGTAGGCAAACGATAGACAGGTACCAGGCACGCCGCCAAAACTAAATGCATAGGCGTCAATAACCACAGCAATAGACATGAACCAAGCGAACGACAACGCGGGGAGCAAAGCCCCGGCTACCATGAAGGTCATCCAGGAAGCCTCGGGTAAGGCGTCAAAACCAGAGAAGTGACTGCCCCTGGTCAGGCTCATTACCAGTGTGAGGGTTACTGCTAGCCAGATGCTTTGGCGGGACCGGTTCATAAGCATCAAATGTTAGCAGAAATTTCAAAAACTAGCGACCGAGGCTCCGCTGGTGTCCTGAATAAGTTTGCCCCTGATCTAAGATGATAAGAGTCATATTCTTTACCGAATAAATTTCCGATCGTTAGCTTGCTAGAGAATAATTTCCCTGAGTGACTCACACTTAAATTTGTGGATGAGTACGCATTTCGTCTTCCGTAGGTATTGGACCAATCATTGATCGAGTATTGAGCTGACTGGAACCGGCTAAGCATATCGACTGACCATTGATCGGAAATGGTTTTTTTTAGTTTAAGAGAACCGAGATAGGCTGATGTCGAGGGCACGTGGGAGCCGTCGTAGGCATCGTCGTCGAATTTGGCATAGATGTAAGAGCCACTCATTGAGGCCTTGATAGACCTTGTTACATTAACGTCCGTGCCGAAAGACGCTCCGTATCTCGTCGTTTTATCCACAGTTGTATTGGTAAAACTGGCCGGGTCGTAGTAGATCTCCTCATCATTTTCTAAATAGTAAACTGTTGTCTGGGTCGTGCCCGACTTCCAGCCTAATTCAACAGAATTGCCTTTCTGGGGAGCGATTGGGGTATCCGTCGCTGTATAAGATGGAGCTGGATAGGTGACCTGCTCATCAAGCGTGGCTATCCGAAAATTCTGGTCCAGACGTAGCGAAAAAATTTGGCCGTCCACTAATTTTTCGAGACCTAGTTCGACGGCAACGACTTCGTTATCTGTCTTTTTTCCGTTAAGAAGTTTATTCGTGTCACGCGTCACTCTCGCACCAAGGGTTGTATTGAGCTGTTCACCCGAGACGATTTTTGTTCTTCCGAAAAAAGAGTTGATCTCTTGCGTCCTGACATTAGAGGTTCCAGTGAGGTATTGGCTCTGAGATAGGTCCATTCCAACGACATAGTCAGCGGATTTCGAAAGAAGAGAGGTTTGGCCCAGAAACTTTGGTGAAAATGAGTTGACTCTAAGCAGCTGATCGATACTGGCGCCACCTAAGTAGCGCCCTTCCTGATTCGAGAGCCTCCTGCCAGCGTCAACTTGAAACGTATTACCAGTTTCTAAAGCCCTCTCAAGCTTCGTCCAGATCGTTTGTCGTATGCTACGTTTCTTCTGTACGCTCGATGTTCTAAATGTTTTTCGGTCCGCTGTAACCGCGCTATCGGCTACGACACCAGAAAGATATCCATCGGTCCTTGACTGGTCGAGCCCGAAGCTCATGTTGCCATCTAAAAAAGGTAAAGAGTAACTGATAGCCCCGTACGATTTCGTATTCTCCGTATAGTCTCGATACCCGTCCGTTATGCCCGCAGAGGCGGCGACATAGAGATGCCCACCCGCCTTCAAAGAGCGTGAGATACTAGACGAAAATTCTGAAGTACCGAAGGATCCGGCCTTAAATTTTGATTCTGTGTGGTCTCGTTTAATCGTCTGATCGGAGATAATATTGACGACACCACCGACGGCACCATTCCCATAGAGCACACCGGCCGATGCATTTAATATTTCCACTCTGGAAATCGCATTTAACGGAATCGTGGACAAGTCAGGTCCCTCTAGAGTGGCATTATTGAGAGGTCTTCCATTGAAAAGGATAAGTGTATTTTGAGCGGCTCGTTCGCCAAAGCCCCTGAGGTCGGGAGACCCACCGGCATTGTATCCACTGGATGCGCCACTGATGTGCAGTATCCCGGAGCCAGCCAATACTTCACCCAAAGACTGATAACCAGATTGTGCTATGTCCTCGCGCGTTACGACCTTCGAAAAAGGAGAGGCTTTATTGATAGGCGTGGGCGACCTACTATCAATTTCAATGACAATGTCAGCTTCATTCGCCCAACTAGATAAAGAAAAGAGACACAGCACGATTGCGCCGAGGCTTCGACGTAAATTCATTTTTTTCTCCCGAACGAGCCCACCGCACGCCGTAAGTGTGTGACGCGTTAGGTAGGTCTCCGGGCTCGTTCAGGGCAATTCCATTTGCCGAATCACACACACCTTCCCATCTATTAAGACAGTGGTATCCGTGTGGACTTATGACTGATCATACCGTTGCGGGGGCAGCTTCGGACTTGGTTTTCAGGCCTAACCGAATTCCCTGTTATGCCGATCGCTCGGCCACCAAACACGATAGGAAAAGTATAGAGGTCGCGGACGCAGTTGTAACTGACTTTAATCACTTATATTGCTGTAATTACTAGCGCGGCAACCGCCCATAAGAGGAGAGAGCGCTCGGCTAGTGACTGGGTCTCTTCGATATGGTACCGGGCCGCGTCATCGCCATCTCCCGCCATCGGTTCTTGCTGAATCATGCCCTGCACACAGCGCGATCCACCCAACTTCACACGAAGTGCGCCTGCCGTTGCGGCTATTAATACGCCGGCCTCAGGATCTGAGAACTCCGAGGCGTGCCGTGTCCAGGTNGCGCGTGCACGTTCATAGTCGCCCATGAATCCNAGTGTGAGGGCCATCAACCTTATTGGCACCCAGTTCAGCAGTGATACCCAACGTTCCGAGGTCCCACCGGACCCTTGGCGCTGGGCAATAACAGTCGAAGTCCAGTACAACAGAATCCCGGGCAGCCCGCCAAGCGCAAACCATGCCAGTGGAGTGAACACCTTTTCAGCAAGCTTCAATATCTGTGTTTCGACCGTGATTCTGGTCACACCATTTTCGTCAAGTTGACTGGCATCCGTTCCTGAGAAGCCAGTGAGTTTTATTTGCGCTTGTGAGAATGAGCCGCTACGAAGTTCCGTGAGGATTGATTTGGAATCCTCGGTTACCTGTCCATACTGAATGATTAGAGCAAGTGTACAGAAGGTAACAGCCACTCCGACAACCGGCATATAGGCGACGATTGCTCCGAGGGTAACGGCCCCTCCGACGATAATCGGCAAACGAAGCGAGTTTGGCAGCGTGTCTGTTGCTTTTTCGATTAAACCAACCACGTGCTGGCGGTATGGCTCAATGCGATCAGATGAAACCAGGCGGCTGAAAAGAATAGCGGCAACGGCCAAAATCAATGCGTTCATCAAAAATCCTTCAAAGTTTTAGAAACTGTAGCATGAAGGCAGTTACACTTGCGGTATGTTCAATCCATTATCTATTTGTATCGGTCTGCGGTACACCCGAGCGAAGCGACGAAATCATTTTATTTCGTTCATCTCAACCGTCTCAATGGCGGGGTTAACATTGGGCGTCGCGGTCCTCATTTTGGTGCTCTCGGTCCTGAATGGATTCGATCGGGAGTTACGTACGCGGATCCTTGGAACAGTGCCACATGCACTGCTTGAGTTTGGTGGCGCAAGAACGGACCTTGCGCCAATTGCTGAACGATTGTTAACCAATCCATCGATTATTGGGATCGCACCTTTGAATCAGGGAGAAGGGCTTCTGATTGCTAATGGCCAGACAGCGTCTGTTGCCGTCCTCGGCGTTAATCCAGAGCAGGAATCTGAGGTCTCGATCCTCCCCGGTTTAATGACTCAGGGAAATTTTGTCGATCTGAATCAACGTCGATTTTCGATTATTCTAGGTTCGGGAGTCGCGTCGAATCTTGGCGTGGTCCCTGGTGATCAGGTGACACTCTTGATTCCTGAGGCAACCTTGAGCCTTGCTGGTGTCACACCGCGACTGAAGCGACTCAAAGTTGCTGGTATTTTTGAAGTTGGCGCACAGCTGGACAGCCAATTGGCCTTCGTTGAGATCTCTGATGCTTCAAGATTGTTCAATCTCGGTGAGGGCGCTTCTGCCCTCCGGTTGCAGTTTGAAAACTTGTTCGACGCACCCCAATTAACTCGTCAGATTGCCCAAGAGGTTAGTACTTCGCTGGGTCTACCTGTTCGTTACCAAGACTGGACCCGGACCCAAGGGAATTTGTTTGAGGCCATACAATTGGAGAAAACTATGATCGCGTTGTTGTTGACGCTGATTATCGCGGTGGCTGCCTTTAATATTGTTTCGACGCTGATCATGGTGGTCACCGACAAGCGTGCAGATATTGCAATTCTCAAAACGATTGGGTTATCACCTTCAGGGGTGATGGGAATATTTATCGTCCAGGGAACACTTGTGGGGGTATCTGGAACTATGTTCGGCGTTATTTTGGGGGTCCCACTGGCACTGTCGATCACTGAGATCCTTGAATTCCTCGAATCCGCTTTTGGCTTTTATCTGTTCAACCCAAGTACGTACTTCATTTCCGATCTGCCATCGGAGCTTAGATGGTCAGATATTGGTCTTGTGACCACGCTAAGTGTCGGATTATCGGTCTTGGCAACCTTGTACCCGGCATTGAAGGCGAGTCGGATCATCCCTGCCGAGGTTTTGAATCATGAGCGCTGATCCATTGTTGAGACTGAGCAATGCTACGTTTGCCTACGGGGAAATCGACTCAGGAGTGTCTGTTCTCGAAGATGTTGATTTCTCGATCGATACCGGGCAGCGTTTAGCGCTAATCGGTCGCAGTGGATCCGGAAAAAGTACATTGATGAGCATCTTGGCTGGGCTCCTGTTACCAGCACAGGGCGCAGTGTTCTGGCAGGGAGTTGATGTCACACGTCTTACTGATACGAAGCGCGTTGCGCTGCGGCGGGAAACAATCGGCGTTGTGTATCAGTTTCATCATTTATTGCCCGAATTTTCAGCGGTAGAAAATGTGATGTTGCCAGCTATGCTTGCCGGTAAAACACCGTCGACATCAGAAACCATCGCACACACTTTGCTTGAACAGGTGGGACTGGAGCATCGCTACTCGCATAGACCTGGAGAGTTATCCGGCGGCGAAAGGCAGCGCGTTGCAATTGCGCGTGCACTTGCAGGTGAGCCAAAGGTTTTGTTGATGGATGAACCAACCGGGAATCTAGATGAGGCTACGGCTGATCATGTAATTGCGATGCTTGTCGAGTTATCGAAGAAAACAGGAACAAGTCTGGTTATCGTGACTCATGATCGTCGAGTCGCTGCTCAGACTGATCAACAGTTTGAATTGCATCAGGGTCAGCTCCGGAGCGCCTAATAAATCGAGCGAGTTGTCGACGTCTCTTCCATTCGTGGTTGACTCTCCATCTCCACCAGAGCCTTAAGCTGACTAGGCCCAACGACCCCATAGAGACGCCAATCAAAATTGAGCCGGTTAGTAACGGTAACCAAATCAAAGTTAGCTGTTCTTGTATCCATGCTTGCGTGATCACGTCGGGCAACGAAAGCGATTCAGAGTTAAGAATCCATGCTCCCACCGTATATGCAATCACGAAGTAAGGAGGCATGGTGATAGGGTTTGTTAACCAACATAGACCTACAGAAACAGGGACATTACATCTAAGTATAAGCGCGGTAATTGCTGCGCCGATCATTTGGAAAGGTATGGGCATGCATGCCCAGAAAATCCCGTTTAAAAAAGCGTAGCTAACCGTTTTACGATTGAAGTGCCAAAGATCATGAGCAAAAAGCTTCTTTCCCAAGAATCCCCAGCCACGCATATGTTGGAGTCTTTGGGCGGAAGGCATTATCTTCGAAACTAATTTTTTCGGCATGCTGGAAAACTCACGGATCTCGAGCGGTGTTATACATTGATTAACCTTTTTTTCAACGCCTTTACCGATGGTTTGGAGGAAATCGTATGAATAACCTTCAATCTATACCAACTTAAGCCACTTTTTGTTCAGTCTAGGACTAGTCCCGTAGCTAGGTGAATCGTGCGATCAATAGATAACAGTGCCTCTGGGTGATGGCTAATAATTAGTGTAGTTCGGTTTGCTTTTAGATTTTCTAGACCCCGTAAGACGTCCTCGCGACTCTTGTGATCAAGTGCGCTTGTCGGTTCATCGAGCAATAGTATCGGGGAGTCTTTTATAAAAGCTCGAGCGATTGCGATCCGTTGTTTTTGGCCTCCTGATATCCTGCTACCGAAAGGTCCAATTTGCGTATCAAAGCCATCTGGGAGCGATTCGATAAACTTGAGCGCGTTTGCCTGGCTGGCAGCTTCTTTTACGTCGTCATCTGTAGCATCGGGCCACCCAAACCGAATATTCTCCGCGACCGTTGCATCAAACAGATTCACCTGCTGGGTCACTAATGAAATTTGCCGGCGTCGTTTAGCTAGAGGCCACTGTCTCAATGATTCATTATTAATTTTTATTTCGCCAGTATCTGGATCAAGAAATCCTGCAATTATCCCAATTAATGATGATTTACCGGATCCAGAAGGGCCAACTAACGCGACACTTTCACCCGGCTCGATCTTGAGGGAGACTGCCTTCAGAGCAGGCGCCTCTGCGCCCGGGTAGCTGAACGTTATGTTTTCTATCGTGAGTGTCGCGGTTGGCAATGCTGTATATGTTTTTGACTGACCGCGTTGGTTATCGAGCTTCTGATCAAAGACCTCATAAATCGATTCAGCAGCAGCAAGTCCACGCTGGATCGTTGCGTTGACACCAGTTAGTCGACGGACTGGATCGAAAATCATACCCATGGCGGTGATATAGGCAACAAATTCTCCTGGGCTTAATAAATCTCGGGCACTCATTTGGGTGCCGATTAAGATAACAATGCCGATGGTTACAGCAGCTAATATCTGCACTAGAGGGACATTTAGTGATTGAATTTTGATTACGCGCATCTGCTCGTGCCGAAGTTTTTTGTTGATGCGGTCGAATTGTACTTGCTGGTTATCGTGGCCACCGAAAATCTTTATGTCCTTCACGGCTAATAATGATTCTTCAATTAGTCCTGTGAGTCGACCAGTCCAGGTCTGCAAATCTTGGTTTGACCGGCGCATTTTGGCACTGGCTTTTTTCACGACAAATGACACAACTGGGGCTGCAATCAGAAGTGCTAAAGACATTTGCCATGAGGTATAAATTAAAAATCCAAGGAGTCCAAGGATCATCAAGGTATCCTTGATAATTATCATCCAGGCAGTCGACACGGCTTCGCCGACCTGTGTAACGTCGTAGGTAATCCTAGACAGTAATCGACCGCCTTCCTCGGCATCGTGATCCACCATTGGTAGGTCAAGTTGCACACCAAATACCTCGGAGCGGATATCCGCTACAGTGCGGTGGGCTACATACTGACTGGAAACAGACGCCACGTATTCCGAAATACCTTTAATCACAAAAACCGCAACGATTAGCAGTGGAATTTGGATCAATGCACTTGGGTCTTTACCAATCAATGATTCATCTATCAGGGGCGCCATTAGGGCAGGAAGCAGGGGTTCCATCGCAGCAGTTGCAGTCATCGCCAACATCGCTATTACTGCAATCTTCCAGTACGGTAAAGCCTCTTTGATAAGGCGACCGTAGGTGCGCATATCTGTCTTCATTCCCGTCTCAAGACCCAATCTACCCAGAAGTTAGCAAATCCTTTCGGTTTAAATTCTCGTTCCATAGTATCTCGATCGTATTCAGAGTTGACCCAATCTAGGAAGGTGGGTTCCGCGGCACTGCTATCTACTTTCCTACACCGATCACGGTATCTTAAATACGAGTCGAAGAAGTGATCAAGAATTCCTGTTTTTGCGCTTCTAAAGTGGCCATATTTCCAATGTAATTGAGCTTTGGCCTCCTCAATTGGTTGGCCGAGGCGAAAATGGCAGTACAAAGCTGCGAAGATCCCAGCGCGGTCGGCACCTGACTTGCAGTGGGCTAAGGCCGGAGTCTCAATATCATCAATTAATTGTTTTAGCATATTGATTTGTCTGGCTGTTGGAAGCCCTCGGGAATGGACGCGTGTATTGATCAACGTAATTCGTGCCTCTTCGCAGGCTTTTGCTTCAAGTTGATATCGCCCCTGTGTGGGGTTGTATCCACGAAGATTTATGATGGTCTCTAATCCTAATTTTCGTTTGTAACGATGAATTTGTGCGACACTCGGTTGGTTACTCCGGTACAGAGGTCCTTGCAAGAGGAAACGATTGGAATACATAGATCTTAGAAAGCCATGGTCAATAAGCCATAAGTCGAGATTAGCTTTGATCAATTGCCACAAGGTAAGCGGTGTGGGTGGTGGTGCTTTGCCCCAACCTTCAACGGACACGGATCATCCTTTTCCTTTTTAGTAGCGCGGAGGATACTCAATTCGCGGATATTCTGCACATCAATCAGGGAATTAGTGCGTGAAATTTGGCTTTAATAGTTTTAGAGGGTTTCATCGTTGGCCGTCCCACTGGTCTAAACCAGCAACATTTCTTGGCAAAGTATTACGTCCACTTGTTGCTTCTTGGATGCACAAGAAGCGTCGTAAAATAGCGAAAGCATCGCGAGGGTCGAGTCAAATCCCGATAGTTTGTATCGGTAATCTTGTCTTAGGCGGTGCAGGTAAGACGCCACTGGTCGCGAGTCTTGCTTTAAGGTTGCAAGAGGAGGGTTTTACACCCGGAATTGTGAGCCGTGGTTTTGGCGGCAGGGTAAAGTCTTTGCCGATTGAAGTGACTGAACAAAGTTTGCCTGGGTATGTTGGCGACGAGCCTCTGATGTTGAAGAAACGGACCGGTTGCCCAGTGATTGTTTGTCGTGATCGGGCAAGGGCGGTCGAGCGCCTTCATTTTCATTATCAAGTCGATGTGGTTTTGTCGGATGATGGGCTACAAAATGTAGGTTTGTGGAGAGACTTCTCAGTCTGCGTGTTTAACAAAGAACAAGGAATAGGTAATGGACTTGAGATGCCGTTCGGTCCATTGCGAGAGCCAATATCCGCGGTACATCTTATGGATGCGATAGTGGTCTACGGTAATGACCATCCTAAAGAAATGCTGATAGCAATGGGTATCGAAACGAAAACACCTACTTTTGGTTCGGTTACTCAGATGGCTCATGCGTATCGATCTGATCAACCTGAAATCCATCGACCGCTGGATGATCTAAAAGACTTGGGACATTTTGATGCTGTAGCGGGAATCGCTGCACCTCATCGCTTTTTTGAGGGGCTCAAACAAGCGGGGCTTGTGTTCGAAGAGTATGCTTTTCCAGATCATCAATCATTTTCTGCATCGGATATAGCTGAACTCTCGCATGTAATTACAACCGAGAAAGACGCGGTGAAATTGGTACACTTACTGAAAGAACCATTTTGGATTGTTGTACTCGATAGTATGCAACCCGAGTTCGAAACATGGTTAATTGATAATTTGAAGGATTGGAGCATTAAGTTATGAGTTTGGCGCCTCAACTGAAAGATTTATTGGTGTGTCCCTTATGTAAGGGCAACGTTGAGATTCGCGAGGATGACCAAGAAATCTGGTGTCGCGCTGATGGTTTAGCGTTTCCCATCAGAGACGGTATTCCAGTCATGCTCGCTGACGAGGCCAGGACTCTGACTAATGATGAGCGGACTGATCGATAATGAACTTCATAGCGGTTATCCCTGCTCGTATTGGGTCAAAGCGCCTTCCAGGGAAGCCATTACTTGATATTGCGGGTAAACCGATGATTCAACATGTCTATGCTCGCGCTCTCGAATCCAACGCGGATCGAGTTTTGGTGGCGACTGATGATCAAGGGATAGCTGATGCTGTTATTGGTTTTGGCGGAGAGTGCGTGATGACGCGAGATGATCATCTGACCGGAACGGATCGGTTGGCAGAGGTAGCTGATGTTTTAGAGCTATCTGCAGAAGCGATTATAGTTAATGTGCAAGGTGACGAGCCACTATTACCGGCGTCTGCGGTTCAGCAGGTTGTTGAAATTCTAGTAAAGTACCCTCAGGCGTCGATTGCCACCTTGTGCGAACCGATTCATCAAGCCTCGGATATTGAAGATCCGAATCAAGTTAAGGTAGTGAAGAGTCAGTCAGGTAGGGCTTTATATTTTTCACGTGCAGGCATTCCAGTGAATTCCTTACCTGACTGCGATGTTCATTATCGTCATATCGGTCTGTATGCATATCGAGCTGGTTTTCTTCGTGATTTTTCATCTTGGGATCCGACACCGCTCGAGCAATTTGAACGCCTCGAGCAGCTGCGTGCGTTGGAGCACGATCGTTTTGTACAAGTTGAAGTTGCCATTGAATCAATTCCACCAGGGGTTGATACGGAAAGCGATCTCGAAGTAGTTCGGCACCAAATGGGAGGTTTTGGTGTTTGATCTAACGGATCTTACTACGCTGAAACTTCCATTCATGGCGAAATCGGTGATCAAGTTATCTTCGGTAGAAAATGTCTGCGTCTCGATGCAAGAGCTGTGCTCTATTCCTAGGTTAGTCGTCGGTGGTGGCAGTAATCTTGTCGTTCTTGAGCCTAAATTCGATGGGATTGTTTTGAGACCGGAGATTCAGTATTACGAAGTCACAGAGATTGGTAACGACGTTTATTTGGAAGTAGGCGCTGGGCATCCATGGCATAAACTCGTCATGAGGACCTTGGATGCAGGTTGGTTTGGTTTGGAGAATTTGGCTCTTATCCCAGGGTGGATGGGAGCAGCCCCTATTCAAAATATCGGAGCCTATGGCGTCGAGCTCAAAGATCATTGTCATCGAGTTAAGCTCTATGATTTTGAAGAGCAGGCTATCATTGAGCTTTCAGCGTGTGAGCTAAATTTTGGGTATCGACACTCCGTATTTAAAGAGAATCCTGATCGATTTTTGGTATTAACGGTTACTTTAAGGTTGTCGAAACACGCTGCACCGAGAGTGAGCTATGGTGTGATTTCTGAAGAATTGGAACGCCGGGGTTTGGATGCTGAGAAGCCGCTAGATATTGCTAGGGCGGTAATATCGATCCGTCAATCCAAATTGCCTGACCCAGATATTACTCCGAATGTGGGTTCCTTCTTCAAAAATCCTGTGGTGCGCTCTGAAGTTGCAGACCGATTGCTAGATGAATTTCCTGAAATGCCTGTTTATTTTGATGGCGAATACACAAAAATAGCTGCGGGATGGTTAATAGATCGTCTCGGATTTAGAGGACGACAAGTTGGTGGGTTTGCTGTAAACGATCGTCAGGCTCTAGTGATCACTAATGATGGAACGGGGACCGCAGATGATTTGAGAGAGTTGGTGGCTCTGATCCTTTCATCGGTCAAAGCCACTTACGGGTTAAGCCTTGCTGTTGAACCAACCCAACTGGGTCAGCTCAACTGAACTCACTCTACTTAGTTTTGGTTGCTTCAGATGCCGAGTTCGCATCCGAGGCTGACTTTCGAGGTCTACCGCGTCCACGCTGCTTTGTTCTATCTTGCTCGTCAGATGCCGGGACCGAGGTATTAGCACCGTCTTCGACAAGCTGAGCCCGCAGATCGGTCACTGATTGTGCGGGCGTGGTTTCAGTTACTTCGGGACTTCCGCGGCGTCCACGACCACGACCACGTTTTGGTTTATCGACTTCGTTTTCCTCGATACTTGGGCTAGCTGATTTTGGTTCCATATCACCGTTCGGGTTTGTAAGTGTATCCGGCGCTGTCTTGTTGATCGTCTCTTTAGAGTCTGTCTTTGCCTCTTTGCTACGTGCTGGTTTTTTCTTTTTCGTTTTTGCGTCCTCAACAGGTTGCTCATTTTCTACCGACCGATTCTCACTAGCAATCGTGAGAGGTATTTCTCCAGCCTTCGCAGGGGTTTCAATTTTTTCTGATTTCGACACTTCAATTTTCGTTTCAGTCTTTCGCGGCCGACCCTTGCCACGACTCGTGCGTTTGGATTTATCTTCCGGCGATATTTCTTGAGATACCGATGGATCTGTGGCCTCGATGGATACATCCGATTGCGATAATTCCTTGGTTTTCGACTCTTCGCCTGCATCCACAGTCGCTTCCATGACTGTGGTTTCGGAAATCTCGGACGGCATATTTTCCCGACGCGAACCACGACGCCCACGACGCGCCCGCTTAGGTTTTTCAGATTCTGCAATAACACCCTCGTTTAACACAGGTGCATCATCGATGGGGGTCTCTCCTGACGTTACTGTATGTGCTTCAAGCTTCGCCTCTTGGTTTGCAATCGCATCTTTACCGCGCTTTCTTCGTTCGGGACGCTTTGGGCGAGGTGCTAGTTCCTCTTCGTGCGCTTTCAATTCAGCCTCACGTTCTGGAGGAATCTTCTGACTCTCGGTCGCTTGGCGTGCTATTTCAATTCCCTCTGCGCCTGGCCGATTTTTACTGCGACGTCTGCGACGACGACCGCCTTGTGAACCTTCCAAAGACCGCTCAGTTTCCTGATTACTTGGTCCGTGATCAGATTTTGAATGCTTGTTTTGGGTAGGCTCAGACTGTTCTTTACGCTCATTGGACCGTTTGTTGCGGCGAGCATCTTTTTGATCAGACTGCGATATTGAGCTCTCGTCCTGACCGCTTCCGGTTATAAAGCTAACGACCCGCGAGAAAAGGGAGTTTTCCTGTTGCTTGGGCGGACGTCTGCGTGCACTTTCTGGACGCTTTTTTCGTCCAATACGTCCATCGTTGGGGGCGTCTCTAGGTTCAGGTTCTGGGTTTCTATCTGGTGCCGGTGTTTTGGGCTTGATATCTGTGACCAGCGCTTGCTCACGCACTTCAGCCTGCCGTGCACGCACAAGCTCCGGCTCAGGAACTGAGTTTGCTGCTTGAACATCTATGGAGAGTTCTAGATTTACGACCTGAGGATCGTCGTCACGCAGGCGTAAAAGGTCATAGTTGGGTGTCTCCATGGCCGGGTTTGGAATGACTATTACGCGCACTTTATGACGTTGCTGGACGGATTCCAACTGCTGGCGTTTTTCGTTTAAAAGAAACGTTCCAACTGGAACAGGGACTTGGATCCGAACCTCACCGGTGCGTTCTTTGACGGCTTCATCCTCGAGTAGACGGAGAATCTGTAGCGCCAAGGACTGAACGTCACGAATACTCCCTTGGCCGTGACAGCGAGGACATACAACACCGCTTGTTTCGCCTAACGATGAACGGAGTCGTTGTCGACTCATTTCGAGAAGACCAAAGCGTGATATACGACCAATCTGTACACGGGCTCGATCAGATTTAAGAGCCTCTTTGAGCTGATTTTCTACCGCTTTCTGATTTTTGTTGGCTGACATATCGATAAAGTCGATGACGACTAATCCACCCATATCACGCAAGCGTAACTGGCGGGCGATTTCGTCAGCAGCTTCAAGGTTCGTATGTAGCGCGGTTTCTTCAATATCTCCGCCTTTAGTTGCGCGGGCAGAATTTATATCGATCGAAACTAATGCTTCTGTTGGGTCAATGACAATGGCGCCACCGGACGGCAGACGAACTTCGCGTTGAAATGCTGATTCGATTTGACCCTCAATTTGGAACCGGTTGAATAGGGGTGTTTCATCTTGGTACAACTTGATTTTATTATCATAAGACGGCATGACCTGCTGAACTAAGTCTTTAACTTTTTCGAATACTTGTTCGTTGTCGACCAATACCTCACCTACATCCTGACGAAGATAGTCGCGAATTGCTCTTACAATGACATTCGATTCCTGGTAAATCAAAAACGGTGCAACACCTGACAATGCCGCCTTCCGAATCGCTTGCCAAGCGGTGTCAAGATAATCGAGATCCCACTGCAACTCCTCAACGGTCCGACCAACTCCAGCCGTCCGGATGATAATACCAGCGCCTTGAGTTATTTTGAGGTTGGCGAACTTGTCACGTAGCTCAGCACGATCGTCACCCTCGATCCGTCGTGAGATTCCGCCTGCATCGGGATTATTGGGCATCAAGACAAGGTAACGACCGGCGAGTGAGATATACGTAGTGAGCGCTGCGCCTTTAGTACCACGTTCCTCTTTTTCGACCTGAACAATTAGCTCTTGACCTTCTTTGAGTACTTTTTCAATTTTCGCCCGCTCGCCTTCGGTCGGCGCGTTGTAGAAGTATTCGGGAGAAATTTCTTTTAGCGGCAAAAAACCATGGCGTTCACTTCCGAAATCAATAAACGCTGCTTCAAGACTTGGTTCGATTCGCGAAATTTTCGCGCGATAAATATTCCCTTTTTTTTGTTCACGGTCGGATGATTCTATATCAAGGTCGTATAGTTTTTGACCCTCGACCGTGGCGACGCGGATTTCTTCCGCTTGCAGGGCATTAATTAGTATACGTTTCATATCTGTGGCAACCTTTATGGTCTGACCGCCACGATCTCAGGGGGCTAGCTATACTAACCGTGGCCCAATCATAAATCGATTGGACGACAATACACAATTTGAGGGGCTCGACCGGCAAATCGGGAGCCCGGAATTTCTTTGTTACTGCAGCCTTCGCTGCCGACACATTGATATGTGTTTGTCCCAGCTTCGCTGGCCCGCCAAGATCGGGCGGGATTATTTCACCTTCGGGATATCCGGAGATTTCATTGAGCTTTGGGGAGTTTTGACTCAACCCTACGTAACGAGAATAACAGCGCAAAGCGCTTGCGGCAATGCGTGATGGAGAAAGAGAGTGGAAAAGAAAGTCCGATGGGTAACCGTGGATGCTTTTAGGGAGGGGCAACGGCTCGATAATTTTCTGTCTAACCAGCTTAAAGGGCTTCCAAAAAGTCGAATTTATAAAATGATTCGAACTGGTGAGGTACGGATTAATAGAGGACGTTGTAAGCCTGACGCTCGGATTGTGATGGGAGATGTCGTTCGGATACCACCGGTTGATCTGGCGCCAATGAAAGAGCAGCAGCTGCATCGCGGCATCCAGATGAAATTATCGGATACTCTAATCTATGAAGATGAAGATATTCTGGTTTTGAACAAGCCTGCTGGCCTTGCTGTTCACGGGGGGTCTGGTTTATCAACGGGTCTGATTGAGCAGTTGCGTCTCGCTCGTCCCAAAGAAAATTTTTTGGAGCTGGTCCATCGATTGGATCGCGAAACAAGTGGCTGTTTATTGGTTGCCCGACGCCCCTCGGCACTCCAGCGATTGCATAAACAGTTACGCGAGACAGATAAAACCTTACAGAAACGCTACGTTGCTCTCGTCAGTGGAAAATGGCCACAGTACTTGATAGATGTTCAAGCACCGCTTGAAAAGTTGGAGCGTGGTGGTGAGCGGATTGTTCAGGTGACAAAGCGTGGGAAGCCTTCGCATACCCGGATTAGGGTGTTAGAACGCCTCGAAGGGTGTACATTAGTAGGGGCTGAACCCGTGACTGGACGGACACATCAAATCCGGGCACACACAGCATTTTATAAGCACGCTGTTGTTGGGGATTCGAAGTATCAGGATGACGCCACTCGTCAAAAGTGGTGTGCGAGGGGCATCAACGGATTATGTCTACACAGCCGCTCCATTGGATTTCAAAGCGATTCCGGCCACGATGTTGTAGTTATGGCGCCGATCCCTGATCCAATAAATCGTTTTTTATCGGATTCCGGGTATGATCCAGATAGGTATTAGAAAGAGGTGTTGAGTGGCTGAAAATCTTTGGGCAGAGGATAAATCGGTTCAGGATCCGCAAAGAAAAGGGGATACAGATCGATTATGGCTCGTTCTTGAAAAGGCTCTTGAACAGTCAACTGTAGAACAACGACGCGCCAGACGATGGGGTATCTTTTTTAAGAGCATCACCGTGGCTTATATCATAGGCTTGAGTCTTTTCGTCCTTAATGAATCCGAATTACCGATGGATGCATTGGGCTCGTCGGCCCATACCGCTGTGGTCCCGGTCGATGGTGTGATCGCGTCTAGCGAGGCAGCGAATGCGTTTGATATTCAGCAGAACCTTGAGGCAGCGTTTGAGGCACCTGGATCTAAGGGTGTGATGCTTGAGATTAATTCTCCGGGTGGTAGTCCAGTTCAATCCGAATACGTATTCCGTGCCATTTTGGATTTAAAAGCGCAGTATCCGGGGAAGCCTGTACATGCTGTGATTGGGGATATTGGAGCAAGTGGTGCGTATTACATCGCAGCAGCAGCGGATACGATTCATGCGGCACCCGCATCGATCGTCGGGTCGATAGGTGTGGTGTCATCGGGGTTTGGCTTTCATGGGCTGATGGAGAAGCTCGGAATAGATCGGAGAGTCATCACGGCTGGTGATAACAAAGCTATGCTTGATCCGTTTTTACCCGAGTCAGAGGATGATAGGGTGCATCTACAGGGTTTGTTGGATGTAACGCATAGACAATTTGTCGCACGAGTGCGCGAGGGTCGCGGGGAACGGCTGATATCGGATGACGAAAATATTTTTGATGGTCGAGTCTGGAGCGGCGAACAGGCGCTCGGCCTTGGTCTCGTCGATTCCTTAGCTGGTCCTCTTGAGGTAGCACGTGAATGGATCGGAGCAGAAGAACGTGTTTACTACACCAAAGACGAGCCACTTTTAAATCAAGTCAGCCGAGAGTTTGGATTCGGGGTAGGCCACTCACTGACCTGGCTTTGGCCTCAAGGAATTTTGAATCCATGGTCCCTCAGCCATTGACAAACTCTGATTAATGGTAATCCTTCAAGAGCTGTAGGGTCTCTGCTTTCTACAGCGTAAAACAAACTGATACCAAGGCTTTCAACTTTGAAACTACCCGCGCATTCCAAGGGTTGGTCTTTAGCCACATACCGCAGTATTTCAGCATCTTCAAGGTGTCTTATTGTCACAACCACCTCCTCAGTATGAATTTTTATAGGCTCGCCTGGGGCGGCGAATCCTACGGTGGTAAAAAATGAAACCTGCCGTCCTGATAATATCTTAAGCATATTCAGCGCCTCAGTCTCGTCCTCGGGCTTATCTAACATCTCACCAAATACGGAGGCTGATTGATCCGTACTGATGATAATTGTGTCGGGATGTCGCAACGCGACTACGGCCGCTTTGGTCATAGCAAGTCGTTCTGTAAGCGCCCTGGCTGACTCGCCTTGAAGCGGAGTCTCGTCGATCTTTGGTGCATCAGCCAAGAAGTCGATTTGCAGTCGTTTCAGAATATTTTTCTTATACTGGCTTTCGGTCGCCAAGACCAGTTGATGATTCATCGTTGAATTTCAGTTCTTTAGTCTTTGACTTAGGGGCTTAGCATCACTAAACTGCCCCGCCTATGATTTTAGACACGTTGCCTGAGCAATTGGGCGCAAATCGCTTCATCGATGCGAATGAAGAACTATCCGGGCCTCTAGATTGTAAACATTACAAGAGGTTTGCCGAAATGGCGACTTTGGCACCTGGCGCACGATTGACATTACGTGGGTACAGAGAGCCGTACGGGCCAGCGGTAGTGGTTGGGGAACTCCAAGCTGAAGCGCAAATGACATGTCGGCGGTGTTTAAAACCGGTAACGGTGGTGCTTGAGGGCGCGATTCGATGGGGTATTGTCTTCTCTGAATCAGAGATTCAGGGTCTTGACAAGGATTTGGATCCTATATTGGTCGAGGAAGGACAGCTTCCCCTCAGGCAGGCAATTGAAGACGAATTGGTTTTATTGTTACCAATTATGCCAACTCATGAGTCGTGCAACAGCGACTGGATATTGGATACGGAACTTGTAGATGTTTCCGAAAAAAAGAGCCCATTTGCGGTGCTCGCTGTATTGAAGAATTAATAGGGATTCTGAGGGGAGGTTATCATGGCCGTTCAACAAAATAAGAAATCACGTTCGCGTCGCGGTATGCGTCGGGCGCACGACTCATTGTCGGGCCCGACACTGACCACTGATGCGACGACTGGCGAAGTACATCGTCGTCACCACATAAGCCCCGACGGATTCTACCGTGGGCGTCAGGTCGTGACACCACGCCAAGAAGAAATTACAGAAGACGACGAATAAGCGATGGCCTTCGCAGCCCTGTTTCCGGGGCAGGGATCACAGACCGTAGGAATGTTATCTGATTTTGAGGCGGCTAGGATCCCTGGAATCAAAGAAACTTTCTCTGAGGCCTCTGATGCGCTTGGCTACGACCTTTGGGCACTTTCCCAAGAAGGGACAGCTGAGCAGTTATCCTTGACCGAAATCACTCAACCACTCATGCTCACTTCGGGAGTAGCTTTATATCGTGCCTGGAGTAATGCCAACGGTCAGAATGCGTCTTACATGGCAGGGCACAGCCTAGGCGAGTACACCGCACTGACTGCTGCTGGGAGTCTTAGCCTTGCCGATGCGGTGAAGCTCGTCCGTGCACGTGGTCAGTTTATGCAAGACGCGGTACCGCAGGGAACTGGTGCTATGGCGGCTGTGATTGGGTTGAATGATGACAAAGTCGAGGCAGTTTGCGCTCAAGTTTCTAATGATTCTGGGCTTGTCGTTGAAGCAGTTAATTATAACGCGCCTGGCCAGCTGGTGATTGCTGGCCATGTTCAGGCGGTCGAAGCATCACTACCGATGTTGAAAGAAGCTGGAGCGAAGCGTGCTCTACCGTTACCTGTGAGTGCTCCATTCCATTGCGCTCTTATGAAACCAGCCGCAGAACGTCTGCAGGTAGAACTTGATGCGATCGATGTTCAAGCACCAACAGTCCCAGTCATTCAAAACGTAAGCATCCAGCCGGAAATAGAGGTGTCCGTGATCCGTACACAGTTGACCCGGCAAACGTTTTCACCGATCCGTTGGACACAGACAGTCCGTAGCTTTGAGGGATTAGGAATAAAATCAGCGGCCGAGTTTGGACCCGGTGCTGTACTCTGCGGTTTAGCAAAGCGTATACAAGTAGATGTTCACCATTTTCCACTGGGAACCTGCGAGCTGTTTGTCAAAGCATTTGAGGATATTAACGAATGACGATTGCACTTGTCACAGGCGCTAGCCGAGGAATTGGTCAAGCGATCGCAGATCGTTTGGTTACCCATGGATTCTTTGTTATTGGTACTGCGACATCTTCGGATGGTGCTCAGGCGATTTCATCTCGTCTCGGTGACGGTGGCGAAGGCCACGTATTGAATATAACTGATGCGGCGATGGTGGCGGGTTTTGCGAAGTCTCTGACAGAAGCAGATCGAAGCCCTTCAATTTTAGTGAATAATGCTGGAATTACCAAAGATAATCTGATTTTCCGGATGAAACCTGAAGACTGGCAGGCAGTGATAGATACGAATCTAACATCTATTTATACAGTTGTCTCAGCGTTCATCAAGCCGATGACGAAAGCACGAACGGGTCGCATCATTAACATCAGCTCGGTTGTGGGTTCAATGGGAAACGCTGGGCAGGTGAATTATGCAGCTGCGAAAGCAGGGCTTGAAGGCATGACCCGTGCATTGGCAAGAGAATTCGGAAGTCGGTCGATTACGGTGAATGCTGTTGCGCCCGGATTTATTGAAACAGATATGACACATGTGCTTCCTGAAGAGCAGAAAGAAGCATTGTTGTCACAGATTCCGCTGGGCCGTTTAGGTTCGGCAGAAGAGGTTGCTGGAACTGTCGCTTTCCTCGCAAGTGAAGAGGCAAGCTACGTCACCGGCATAACGTTACACGTCAACGGCGGTATGTACATGGCCTAAGTCTGATGTTCTGATGCTTGTATTATTTCCAACATCAGTAATAATAACGCCAAGTCGTACAGTGGCAGCAACATCATTAGGAGTAATCTGAACGATGAGTAATATCGAAGAACGCGTCAAGAAAATTGTGTGTGAACAGCTTGGCGTCAAGGAAGAAGAGGTCACTACCGAATCTTCATTTGTTAATGACTTGGGTGCTGATTCACTTGACACAGTTGAATTGGTGATGGCTTTGGAAGAGGAATTCGAAACAGAGATCCCTGATGAAGAGGCTGAGAAGATCACCACTGTTCAGCAAGCAATTGCGTACATTGAAGCAAATCTTTAGTTAGGATTGCCATTGACGGATAATCAGTGAAAGGCCGCGTTTTGCGCGGCTTTTTTTGTGTCGATGATTGAGAGGAAACCTATGTCAAAGCGTCGCGTTGTGGTTACAGGTCTGGGTATGTTGAGTCCCTGTGGCGTCACCGTCGAAGAGTCTTGGAAGGCGATCGTGGATGGGCAGAGTGGAATTTCTGCTATTACAGAATTTGACACTACAGGCTACCCAACCAAATTCGCTGGTTTGGTCCCTGCGTTTGATCTTGAGCATTACATGTCTGTCAAAGAGGCTCGTAAAATGGATCCATTCATTCAGTATGGGATGGTGAGTGCGATTCAAGCGGTAGAGCAGTCAGGTTTGATGGATTTTGATTTTGATCCGACTCGTGTCGGCGTCTCGATTGGATCCGGCATTGGTGGGTTAACACTGATCGAGAACACGACCCTTCTCTTGCGTGAACGCGGTCCACGCAGGGTCTCCCCATTTTTTGTACCGGGATCGATCATAAATATGATTGCCGGTAATTTGGCGATCAAATATGGCTTTCAGGGCCCTAACATTGCGATCACCACCGCTTGCACGACTTCAACGCATTGCATTGGCTTTGGTGCGCGTATGATCGCCTATGGGGACGCCGATGTGGTTATTGCCGGTGGTGCTGAAAAAGCATCTACCCAGCTTGGGATTGCCGGATTTTCCGCGGCACGTGCCTTATCCACTCGAAATGATGATCCTAAGGCGGCAAGTCGACCCTGGGATGAGGATAGGGATGGCTTTGTGCTGGCCGATGGAGCGGCGGCCATGGTACTCGAAGCCTATGAGTCAGCGAAAGCGCGTGGAGCCAATATCATTGCTGAGCTGGTTGGTTTCGGAATGAGTGATGATGCGTATCATATGACGGCGCCAGCCGAGGATGGTCGGGGCGCTAGCGCGGCCATGATCAACGCACTGAAAGACGCAGGCTTGGCTGTAGAGCAGGTAAGCTACGTTAACGCACATGGGACATCGACACCACTGGGTGACGTGGCGGAATCACAAGCCATTGAAGCATTGATGGGTACGCACGCACCACATATTGCAGTGAGTTCAACCAAATCAATGACAGGGCATGCTCTTGGAGCTGCCGGTGCGCTCGAGGCCTGTTTCAGTGTTCTTTCAATCCGTGATCAGTTACTGCCACCAACTATCAACCTTGATCAAGCTGGTGCAGGATGTCATTTGGATTATGTGCCAAATACGGCGCGTGATGCGTTCGTTGACATTGCCTTGTCCAATAGTTTTGGGTTTGGTGGTACCAATGGCACATTGATTTTTAAGCGGGTGTAATGCTTGTCATAGCCCGCCTTGGACTGGTCAGCCTGATTAGTATCAGTGCGCTGGTGGTTGCAGGACGAATATGGTTGGAATCGATTAAGACCCTCCCGGTCGCCATTCAATCGCTGGACGTTTCAGTCGGCTCTACGGCTAGCGCGGTTCTGGCGACCCTCAATCCTCGCTTAACTAATCGAACACGAGCGTTAGTATTTTCGGTTTATCCACAATTTGGCCATGTGCAGTATGGTAGATATATCTTTCCTCCCGGAACGACAACTTTGGCAGCGTTAGCTAAGATTCATCGGGGAGAAGCGGTTGTTGAACGCTTGACGATTCCTGAGGGGATCACCGCACGCGACCTTTTTGACCGATTGTCAGATCACGAGGCGCTTGGCGGCCAAGTATCTTTAGTTGACGGAGTCTGGCCATACCTCATCACTGAATGGTCTGACCATGAGGGTGTATTTCTTGCTGAAACTTATCTGTGGCAACAAAAAATGTCGAAAGACGCACTTCTGAAGCAGGCACATGAGAGCTTATTGCTGGTCTTAAGTGAGGCTTGGGAAGGTTCCGATCCCACTGTTAGGTCCATTTTAAGTTCACCATACGAGTTACTGATTCTTGCTTCTATCGTGGAGAAAGAAACAGCACTTACATCAGAGAGACCGCGCATCGCTGGTGTATTTCTCGAGCGTCTGAAACGTCAAATGCGTCTGCAGACCGATCCAACTGTGATCTATGGAATTGGTGATAGTTTTGATGGCAATTTGACGCGTGAGCATCTTAGAGAAAAAACAGCATATAACACTTATCGGATTGAGGGATTGCCGCCGACACCTATCGCAATTGTAGGACCAGAGGCGTTGGTCGCTGTCGCGCATCCCGACATGAGGGGTGAACTCTACTTTGTTGCGGACGGTAGCGGGGGACATGTGTTTTCGCGGACACTAAAGGCGCATAATGCAAACGTTCAAAAATATCAGTTGAAGCGATGAGGAATCATAAAGCTCAATTCATTACTCTGGAGGGCGTGGAAGGTGCTGGTAAAAGCACTCAGAAAGATGCGCTTTGCCAGTTATTGGATGCTAATGGGATCCCGTATATTGAGACACGAGAACCCGGTGGTACACCCTATGCGGAGGAGATTCGGGCATTATTGCTTAATAGTTCCGGCGAGATCCCCCAGGCAAAGACAGAGCTTTTGTTGATGTTTGCCGCCAGAGCCCAGCATTTTGAAACAAAAATATTGCCGGCACTTGAACAAGATATTTGGGTCGTGTGTGACCGATTCACGGATGCTACCTATGCGTATCAGGGTGGTGGTCGCGGGCTTCCGAGAGTTTGGATCCAGACTTTGGAAAAACTGGTCCAAGGCGAGCGAATCCCTGATGTGACATTGTTCTTTGATGTTCCTGTTGAGGTCGGGCTTGCGCGCGCAGGTGAGCGTGGAAATCTGGATCGAATTGAATCTGAAGACATCGAGTTTTTCGAGCGAGTGCGGAGAATGTACCAGCAGATCGCAGCCCACGATTCTGAGCGAGTTATCACATTAGACGCGACAGTTGATGCGTTACGCTTGACTGAGGAGATGATGAACCAGCTTACGGGTCGTTGGGGGCTTACATGTCGCCCTGGCTGAAGACTTCATGGCAGTCGATTCAGAGAGGTCTGCGATCAGCATCGCCGCCACACGCATGGTGCCTGGCGCATCCGCTCGCCGTGGTTACCGATTCATTGACTGATCATTTGGCGCGTGCATTGTTATGCCAGGCTCCAAAAAAGGACGAGCCTTGTGGTGAATGTGTTTCCTGTCGAATTTCTGACCCACATCCTGATATTCTGCACTTGGGACTCGCGGGCGCAGCTGGGATAATCAAAATCGAAGCGGTTCGAGAGGCCATTGAAGTAGCTTACACGACAGCATCGATGGGTGGGCGCCGTGTGATCATAGTACGACCCGCTGACTGCTTGAACCAAGCCGCCAGTAACGCGCTTCTAAAGGTTGTAGAAGAGCCCCCCTCTGGTACGGTTTTTGTATTTCAAACCACGACTCCAGGGAAACTGTTGCCGACACTTGTGAGTCGCTTGAGGATGGTTAGGGTGCCTGTACCAACACCACAGCTTATGGAAAAAACAGCGCAGGATCTCGGCATAAATGGGGAGGACCTTTTACTTTCTGATGCCCTGTTGGCCGAACCTACAGCAGTGCAGACCGCACCCGAGCGTTTAGCACTAGCCCGTGATGTTCTGGATGCGCTGGTGCGTATACGTTTTGGAGAAGACAGTCAGGTCGTATTAAAGCTGTTTGGGAAAGTAGATATGCTGACAGTCTCGACGGTCATGGAGCGCGTTTGTGATCAATTGATTCGTGCGCAGTTTCAACAACCTACGCAACACCCTATTAACGCTGTACTTAGCGCACCTTATCCGACCGTGCGGGTATTGTATCACTACAAAGAACGGATTACCGAAGTACGTACGCAGGCGCAGGCGCGGATTGTCGTGAATTCAGGACTTGCTCTTGGCTCTCTGTTTGCAGCTTGGGCATTTATGTGGACAAGAGTTCCAAGATAAAAAATTTGGACTAGCAGCTATGCACGCGTCATACAACTTAAAGTGAGTAGGCCGATCATTGCATGACCTCTCTTTCGTTAAATGTTTTTGGTTCGTGCCTCTCTTTTTCATTTCCAGTTGTTTGGATGATTCAGAGGTCTATCTGTGGCAAATATTCGCGTCAAATCAGACGGTCAAAATCTGAATACACTCCTACGCAAATATGGATAACTTTGTTGCTCCCTAAAGAAGAATTGATCCTCTTAAGACGAGTATTGGGATACCGGTTTTACCTCTGAAAATGTAATTTTCAAGTTACTTGCATATGGCTGTTACAATTCGCGCTAGAGGATATTTATGATCGATTCACATTGCCATCTTGACTGTATTGATGTTTCCGAACGTGAAGGCGGGATCCAGTCGGTATTGGACTTGGCTCGTAATCACGGCGTTGACAGGATGCTGTGTATTTCAATCACACTCGAGAATGACGCTCCGAGGCGTCTTGCCAAGACCTATGATGCTGTATGGGCAACAGTTGGGATCCATCCATGCCATGCGCATGAAGAGCCGTGGGTGACTGTCGACCTCTTATTAGAGCTTGCCCGAGCAGATTCTGTTATCGCACTCGGTGAGACGGGCTTGGATGGTTTTCATGGTCCGGTGACCGATGTGCAACGCGAGAGTTTTATGACTCACTTGCTGGCGGGCAAGCAGGCGGGTCTACCTATTGTTGTGCATACTCGAGATGCACGCGACGAAACGATTGAATTGATCAAGACACATGGCTCGACTGAGGTTCCGGGTGTGTTGCATTGTTTTACAGAGTCATGGGAGATGGCTGAGCGAGCCATCGATCTTGGTTATTATATCTCGATGTCCGGTATTGTAAGTTTCCCGAAAGCGACGGATTTGCACGAAGTTTGTCGAAAGATCCCAGGCGATCGTCTGTTGATTGAAACCGATTCACCGTGGCTTGCCCCAGTTCCCTATCGTGGGAAACCGAATGAGCCAGCATTTGTCAGTCATGTGGCCGAGGCAGTAGCTCAACTGAGGGGTACAAAGCCGGAGGCAATTGCTGACCAAACGACTGAAAATTTTTTTCGCTTATTCGAGGCAGCCAATCCGTGAATCTGACTGAAGCAGCCAGGAGTGAGCACAAGTATCGAAAACGATAGCCGTTCATTGGTTGTGAACAAGATATTCTCTTTGTGAGTGAGAGCCTGATGGTAGATAAGGGTGTTTGTAAAGTCTCGGTCGATACTATTGCCCCTCGAACTTGAATAGGTAAGGGTACGATTTACAAATATTTCGACAGCAATCGTGGATTGCTGATCACCATCGCTGAAAGGTATTACGATACGTTGTTTGAATTGCTGGGATGCTCCACTAATCCTGCAAAGGCCCTATCGGACTGGATTGAAGCACGGCTTAATGGCGCTCGATAGTCGATATTGATCCGAGAATTGTTCGAGATGTTGGCGGATGATTCGGTGGCTCTCTCAAAAATCCAGGAATTTCAGGCCCGGATGCGAAAACGCCTTGCACAAGTATCGTCCGGATCATCGAGTACGCGAGCAGGGGCCATAGAACGCGCTATGTGGCTTGAATCAATTGTTCAGGGCGTACTCGTTGAAATGGAATCGCTTCTGAAATCGCGGTCGTTTGATGAAGACGAGTGGATTTAGCCCATCGCACGAATTACTGCAGTCTTTTCAAGCCAACCAAAGGGACCTGAAACAGATCCGCGATTAACCTATCTTTAGCCAATTACCTCAATGCGGTCCCCGGTGCTAATGATCCCACTACTGCTCGCGCGCAGGAAGAGTCCACACACATCCGTATCGCATAACTGATTTAAGCGATCAAGAAATCCTATGGTACGTTTACCATGCCAGTCATACTCAGTAGCTCGGCACCTAACAATCGGTTCTACGATCTCAAACTGCACAGTTCCTATCGTTAATGTTTTCCCTACCCATTGTAGCTCTTGGAAGGGTTTCGCCTGTTCTAGTAACAGATTACCACGATAGCGCTCTGGATGATCTGAGGTACCTATGGCAGCCGCGATAGCGCTGATGGTTGCTTTATTCAGTAGCGAGACATATGCCTCTTTTTGGTCGGTAAACCCGCTCTCGAGGGTCTCAAGTGTAAATTCCCCGGATGAGGGGTCGAGCTGTGATATCCATTTTGCGAGCGATTTTCCATCTAACGAATCACGTGACATGATCAGTGTTTTGTCGGAATGATTGAGCGTGACATGGTCAGTTGTCCACCGTACTTGAATATCTGCACAGAGATTGGATTGCGTGGACTGCAGAAAATATTTTTTTGGCCGCCAGTTGATCGGATCCGGTGGTACTCGATCGTGGAACTGGAGTGCATGCCGACGATCACCCGGCAGCGCTCCCTCCGGTTTGATTGCGACACTTGCCAACAATTCGCCGGCAAGTCCTTTAATTGGGTAGCGCGTGATCGATGTGAGAACCATCAAGATAACGTAGTGGGATGTTCGCACAACTCTAGCAACACGCCTTCGGTATCTTTCGGATGGACAAAAGCGACCTTGGTTCCGTGGGCGCCGGGTACTGGTGTTTCATTGATCAGCGTATAGCCCTCGTGTTTAAGGCGGCCTAGCTCGGCTTCGATATTGGTCACCGTGATTGCTAATTGTTGAAGCCCTCCTTTACCAGCGTTTTTCTGGATAAATTTTGCGATTAGGCTTTCTGGCTCTGTTGCCGCAATTAATTCGATACATGACTCGCCAATCTGGAAAAATGCGGTTTCCACTTTTTGTGAATCGATACGATCCCTCCCAGTCAGCCTAAACCCGAGGCCTTGATAGGTTTTGATAGCTTCCTCGATATCTATCACCGCAATACCAACATGATCAATTTTTTGCAGCATACCTATTATTCTCCCGTGACTAAGAAGTATTCTAACAACCAAGCGTAATAAAAAAAGAGGCTCAGATGTTTAGATCGATAGTTGTGGATGACTTTATGACTACGCACTTGGCAACGGCAAAACCAGATATGGATTTACTTTCTCTTGTCGATTTGTTGCTCATCCAAAATATATCGGGTGCCCCAGTCGTTGATGGGGATGGCAAATTGGTGGGTATGATCTCTGAACAAGACTGTTTAAGGTCGATCCTAATAGGTACATATCAAGGGGATATCGGTGGGTGTGTTGGCGATGCAATGAGTACGCCGGTCGAGACAATTCAATTGGGTTCCAATATCGTTGAGGTCGCTGAGCAGATGCTGAAAAAAAATCGACGACGATTCCCAGTGGTTGATACAAAGGGAAGCTTAAAGGGCCAGATCTCTAGACGAGATCTTCTTCGTGCTGTGCGGGCTTATGAGATTCCAAATGTGTGAGAAACAGATGGCAAAATTATAGATTGTTTTTCAGCCAGTCTATGCAATCAATGGCGGCCTGGGTCGGTGATATTTGCCCAAGAGCCACACATTCTTTCTGTGCTTTGTAGAAATCCGCCCAAGTCGCATTTTCCTCTAGATAATCGGTAATTCCCTCACTGAGAAGCCGCTCAAACCATTGGCTTGCCTGACCCGTTCTCCGTTCTGGAATCGCTTCAGCGCCGGCTTCACAATAATCACCAATGCGATCCCAAAGGGCATCGATACCCCGTTGTTCCAGAGAGCTTACGGATAACACCTCAGGAGTCCAGAATCCCTGATGGTTTAAATAGCCCATAGCATTTTTGTGATGGACTACCGACTGGTCCGCCAATCGCGCTGCATCGCCGTCGGCCTTGTTAATAACAATGAAATCAGCCACTTCTAAGATGCCTTTTTTGATGCCCTGTAACTCGTCACCGCCGCCGGGTTGGATCAGCACAAGAAATAAGTCTGTCATCGAGTGGACTTCGTATTCGCTCTGACCAACACCGACGGTCTCGACTAGGATAACGTCAAATCCTGCCGATTCGGTAAGCAAAATTGCTTCACGTGTTCGGTTAGCAACACCACCCAAAGAGCGGCCCGCTGGCGATGGTCTGATAAAAGCGCTATTTTTACGTGACAACTTTTCCATCCGGGTCTTGTCACCTAGAATCGAACCTCCTTGGAGGGGGGAAGACGGATCTACAGCAAGCACTCCCACACGTTTTCCAAGACCGATTAGAAAGAGCCCAAAGGCCTCAATGAATGTTGATTTCCCAACTCCAGGAACACCTGAGATACCTATGCGTAAGCTTTGCCCACTGTGAGGGAGACACTGCCCAAGAAGTTCCGCTGCGTCTTTTCGATGCATTGGATTGGTGGATTCAATCAGTGTGATGGCTTTAGCCAGCGCGCGGCGCTGCCCGTTTCGTATTGCATTGAAATCAATCTCAGGCACCTGGGCTCTCTATAGCATCAAGCACTGACTTGGCGCAGTCAGGAATCTTGGTTCCTGGACCGAATATTGCGGCGATCCCATTATCATAGAGAGCCTGATAATCTTGTCGTGGGATGACTCCACCAGCGAATACCACGATATCATCTCCACCGTAGGCCACCAATGCAGCTTTAAGTTCGGGAATGAGAGCTAGGTGACCGGCTGCAAGTGAACTTACGCCAATAGCATGCACATCATTTTCGATCGCCTGACGCGCAACCTCTTCCGGCGTTGAGAACATTGGACTTAAATCGACATCAAATCCGAGATCAGCAAAGGCGGTCGCTACCACTTTGGCACCACGATCATGGCCATCTTGTCCCATTTTTGCTACCAATATTCGAGGTCTGCGACCAGCATTACGTTCGAATTTATCAATACGTGAACTCAAAGCTTGCCAGTCTGAATCGTTTTGGAAATGACTCCCATACACGCCCGTAATGCTCCGATGGGTTGCTTGGAAACGTTTGAAAACTACTTCCATTGCATCAGAGATTTCGCCAACTGTACACCGTGCACGTATCGCCTCGACGGCAAGGGCGAGTAAATTACCAGAGCCTCCTGCGGCACAATCCGTAATGGCCTTGAGGCAGGCGCCAGAATGGATTTGATCTCGATTGGTCTTGATATGCTTGAGCCGTGCGATCTGGGCCTCACGAACTTTTTCATTATCAATTGCAAGAACCTCAAAATTATCTTGAGTACCCTCTGGCGAGATATATTTGTTGATACCGATAATTACGTCCTCACCACGGTCAATCCGAGCTTGTTTATTGGTCGCCGATTCTTCGATACGAAGCTTTGGCAGACCAGCCTCAATCGCCTTGGCCATTCCACCTTCCTTCTCGACTTCAGCGATTAATTCGCGTGCCCGCTCTGCCAAGTCATTGGTGAGCGATTCCATCATGTATGACCCACCCCATGGGTCGACAACCTGACGGATTCCGGTCTCTTCTTGGAGAATGAGTTGAGTATTTCGAGCGATCCGCGCACTGAATTCTGTGGGTAATCCAATCGCTTCATCAAATGAGTTGGTGTGCAGCGACTGGGTTCCGCCAAATACAGCGGCCATGGCTTCAATCGTTGTACGCACAACGTTATTATAGGGGTCCTGCTCGGTTAGTGACCAGCCCGAGGTCTGACAGTGGGTTCTCAAAACTGTCGACCGCTCTGATTTTGGATTGAATTCGTTGACGATTTCAGTCCACAAAAGACGTGCTGCACGAAGCTTCGCGATTTCCATGTAAAAGTTCATACCAATGCCGAAAAAGAACGACAAACGTGGCGCGAAGTGGTCGATGTCAAGACCCGCTGCGAGTGCCGTACGGACATATTCTTTCCCATCTGCGAGGGTATATGCGAGTTCGAGTGCAGCATCCGCTCCCGCCTCTTGAAGATGGTAACCAGAGATTGAAATGGTGTTGAATTTCGGCATTCTGGCCGAGCAATAACCGATGATATCTCCGATGATGCGCATTGATGGCTCGGGCGGATAAATATAGGTATTGCGCACCATGAACTCTTTCAAAATGTCATTTTGAATCGTTCCTGATAATTTTTCTTGAGACACTCCTTGTTCTTCGGCTGCGACAATGTAGCCAGCCAGCACCGGGAGTACTGCACCATTCATGGTCATTGATACAGAGACCTGATCGAGTGGAATACCTTCAAACAGAATTTTCATGTCTTCGACGGAGTCTATTGCCACACCTGCTTTCCCGACATCACCGGATACGCGAGGATGGTCTGAGTCATATCCCCGGTGTGTCGCAAGATCAAATGCGACCGATGCGCCCTGGCCGCCAGCAGCAAGAGCTTTTCGATAGAATGCATTCGACTCCTCCGCGGTTGAGAAACCAGCATATTGCCGAATCGTCCAAGGGCGACCTGCATACATTGTGGCTTTTGGACCTCGCATGAAGGGTGCCATGCCTGGCATGCTGTTCCGGTTCTTAAGATGCTGGACGTCGTCTTCGGTGTAAAGAATTTTTAGCCCGATGCCTTCTGGTGTGAACCAGGTCATTTCATCGGGAGTCAATCCTTTGGATTCTTTTGAGACTAATTCCGCCCACCGTTTTCTATCTGTCATATCGGCCTCATAACCCGCTTAGTTGTTCGACAGTGTGAGCAAATCTCAATTGAGCAACGGTTTCCTCATCAACCACTTCAGTGAGCTCATCCGGTTTGATGCGATACAAGGGCTGGCCTTTTTGCACAATGAGGCCGTCGCCACGTTCAATGAGAACCTCGGTGACAGTTCCTGAAAATTCAGCATATTTTTTGTTGAACATCTTCATAACCTCGATGATATACAAAGGATCGCCGACATCGAAGTGAGTTCCGACCTCGAGGAAGTGTGGTGCGTCGGGTGTTTCCTGCGCGTAGAACATGCCTCCCGAGACAGCAACGATTTCATCGGTGGATGCAAGGGGCGGTGGAGCCAATATTTTTCTGGCGTGTTCTGTGCTTTCAGGATCTTTCAAATACTCAGGGATGCTGATTATAAGGTTTTCACCCACACTTAATTCATCAAAACCGACTTCCAGTGAAGATTTCACAACGATCGTGAGCAAATCGAGGCCCAACTGAAATCCTTCGTGTGCGACCAATACTTCCTGCCAGATGTCTGATCCGATGCCTCTTGGCGCTCGATTTTTTGTGAGCACTTTTTGCCAAACACTCCATTTTTTTAATCCGATTTTTTGTTCCAGATCTTCATAGAAGCTCAGCCCCTGCTCTAGGATGACTCGATCATGATCCCAGATCACTTCCAGCGCGGGTGCCGTGGCTTCATAATCCATATTCAGGTAATGATACAGATCTGCCAACACAATCAGGGGGTTGGTATTCCATTGGAATTGCTCACCCTCAAACGACCAATCCGAGCGTACCTTTGAAATCCATCCAACTAGCAGATGAGGCTTGTCTATCAAGCGCTTTAACGGGCGAGTGATCAAGGTTCGCTTTCTCGAAAAAACGTCCTCGTGCAGTGATTGCTTGGCGAGATATTGGAATCCCGCGTCCAGATCCAGCTTCTTTGCTTCTTCAAACAAAAGACCGGTCAGAGTGAGATAGGGTTGGATGAATGCGGTGGTCGCCTTGGCGAAGGGATTTTGCGCGAGGAACCAGTGCAGAAGGCCATAATGAAACTCTAAATTTGTTTGCACATCTCGCCCATCAATCCTCATTTTCCGTAAGATCTCTGCCATTCGCTGGTAGCTAATCAAACGATCATCACCGACGGTCAGCACCAGAGCAATATTCGAGTCATATGCGCCGGCCAAGGTGTACTTCATAAATGAATTGGTGTCTGGGTTTTCGACACAAATACCCTGATCGTCTCTGATTTCATTCGTAATGGGTGCCGACCAATAGTCAATCACGCTGCCGGCATGTGGTATAAGCCCAGCATTAGTGGCATTTAAACGTGCTTCGACCGAGGCATTCTCGCGATTGATGCGGGTGGGTTTCGGTAGCTTCCGTTTGTGCCGGGCGATAATCACCATGACTTCTACCAAAGAGTTGACGATGAAAACGTCAGTGGGATCGTCTGGATTCTCGAAACGAAGGCCGTAACAGAGCTCGCTGATACGATGCTCGACCTGAATACGGGTATTCATCTCCATAAAGTAATGCTGGCCAGCATCGACGATACACTCAAAGGTCGAGACCGAATCAAGGCCAACAGCTGTGCCAAATCGGACCGCTTCATCTTCCATACGTTCGAGGATTTGTAAATCTGACTCGAGTGCCCGTTGTTGTATTGGATTATTTGAAGATTCTGCGATTATGGCCCATAAACTTTCGGTTGTTGTAGAAACCTCGAGTAACTTCTGTTCATGCATCTGAAGGGAACAATCGCGACCACCCAGAGTGAGACACCAGTCGCCGTTACCAATCACCTGGATTTCCTGATGACGCGTGCCTTCGATGTTCAACTCGATCAAAATATTTTTATTATCACCAGGACCTGTTGCTTTGACTTCATTTAATATTTCGCGGATTAATGCAGGTACTTTCGCTGATGCATCTCTGACTTGAGTTGCGTGATTACCAGCATAATCTGCAGGCGCAACTACAATCCGTTGGCCTTTTCCTCCACCACCGCCGATGGCCTTGAGCCTGATACGATTATTGGGTTGTTTGTTGAATAATTCTGCGACTTCGATTTTGGCTTGCTTGGCGATTTCATCGATTGTGATGACATCGGTCAAGGCCTCATAACCTGCATTTAATAATGCCTCTGCTTGTTCAGACTTGTTCGACCCTGTGGGCACATCCAAGTGATGAGCTCGGGCAATATTTTCCAAACCGTTTCCACCCTGCGCCTTTGTCAGCAGTGTTCGTACTGTCAAATCATTAACACCTGGAATAATAGATACGTCCGAGTTTAGGGCTGTCCGTTTTGCTTCATCTTTCAAACCAGCCTGACGGACAGTGTGCGAACAGGGTCCGATAAATATGAGCCCTGATTCTTCAATTGCACGCACCAAGCTTTGATCTTCTGCCATAAAGCCGTAGCCCGCAAAAATCGAGTTATGTCCGTTATCTTTAGCGATTTGAATAATTTGTGCGATCCGCTGATCGCGTTCCTCTTTAGTTGCACCAGTGTAATCAGGTACTCGATGAATTCGTGTCGGATCATTGATCAATCGTAGTTCGGGTGCGAGAGCATTCTGGAAGATGATAGAGTCTTTCTCAGATAATAATATGCCGTATTCGGCACCCATTTCCGTAAGAACATCCATGACTTCTTTACGGATTGGTCCACGACAAATGATCAGGCAGTCGATGTCCTCACAGGCATATTGCCTGACCCAAGCAGAGTTTGACTGAGAAAGGCGACGGTTTTGATGGATCAAGTCTTGGCCCATCAGTGGAACTCCCTCTGGAGCGCTGCCATTGGTTTTGGCTGGTATGCCTTGATGTAACGGAGGAAGTTTTCTCCAAGCGTTTGCCGCAAGTCTTGAGGCATGATGATCTGACTAATTGAGCCTACGGAGAGGGCCTCTTTTGGATTCATCAATTCGGCTTCGTAACGTTGATCAAGTAACATTTCATGGTTCTTCAGCCAGATTACGGCGTCAGGATCATCTCCGGTGGCGCGACTTTTTGCTTCGAGTCGCAGAGATTTTAATTCATCTTTATAGACAAACTCCTTACCAGCCGGACCCATTACAGCGAGACGTGTCGTCGGTAATGCGAAGACCATGTCTGCACCAAGTTTGTAGTTGTTGAATGCAGCATACGCACCACCGAATGCGTTTCGGATGATTAGCAAGAATCTTGGGACTCGGAGGTCGATAATTGCATCGAGCATTGCCCTACCAGCTTGCACAATACCTCGGCTCTCTTGGTCACGACCGGGCAGGAAGCCAGTGGTATCTTCCATAAATAACATCGGAATATTGTAGAGATTGCAGAAGCGGATGAAACGTGAGTTTTTCAATGCAGCATCGATATCAACTTGACCCGATGATACAGCTGAATTGTTTGCACAGAAACCAATGACGTGGCCAGCGATTCGCCCGAATGCACAAATGGTGTTACGTGCACGATTGGGTTGGAATTCATAAAAATCACCGTGGTCACAGATTTGTTGGATTATTATGGTCACATCGAGTGGTGTGTTGAAACCGCTTGGTGAATTGAAGGCGCGTTTCAACAGTATGTCAGCATCCCAAGTCTTGCGAGTGATTGGGTCTGAGGTTGACTGAAATGGTGCCATCTTTTCATTATTGGACGGCAAGAATCGCAGAAGCCGTCCGACTTTGCGGATGGCCTGTACTTCGTCTTCGACGACATAGTCCGTAACGCCCGTCTGACTGTGGACATCAGGACCACCAAGTTCATCGGGAGTGACGTCTTCACCAAGAACATTTTTGATTACCGATGGGCCGGTTAGGCCAAAAAATGTGTCGTTGGGTTGAATTACAAATGAACCCTGACGAGGGAGGTATGACCCACCCCCTGCGTTGAATCCAAACATACACATAATCGAAGGTACGCGACCCGAAATCTCTCGAAAAGCCCGAAATGCTTCTGCATAACCATCAAGTCCACCCACACCAGCGGGGACGAAGGCTCCGGCTGAGTCATTTAAGCCAACAACAGGGCAGCCAAGCTTGCCTGCGGTCTCAAATAATTGTGCTAGTTTAGAGCCATTGGTTGCATCCATCGAGCCTGCTCGAACTGTGAAGTCATGTCCATAAATTGCAATATCACGACCGTCCACTTTGGCAAGTGCGGTGACCAAACTAGCGCCGTCAAGATTAGGTCCCCAGTTTTGGAATAATATGGTCGGTTCGGACTCAACTAATAGTGTGATGCGCTCCCAAACAGTCATGCGATTTTTCTGATGTTGGCGTTCGATGGCGGCGAGTGGTGCGCCTTTTGGACGTTGTTGAAGTTCCCAGCCTGCTTTTAGTGCTTCCTCGTAAATACCCGGTTCTCGAGCGATTTCGCCCGGAATCTCGAATCGCTTTTCTTCGGGGTCGTGAAAAGGATTGGTGAGACGGGCGCTTCTGGCAGATCCAACCATGATTCATGAGTCCTTGTTCGTCCTGTACGCGTGTTTTGTCAATAGCTATCATGATGCATTGCATATAAGTTGTGCAAAATGAATTTTGTAGAACGGGTCAGAGTGATAACTGATGTGTATCGATATTTCGATTTCTCGGTCTGTTCGTGATTAAACTTATTCGATATTGATCCAAACCGGACAGTGGTCTGATGGTTTTTCCATTGCTCTAAGCGTGTAGTCGATACCGCAACCGTTCATTCTCTCTACTAGAGGCTCCGTGACCAAGATATGGTCGATTCTGAGACCTCGCTTTGGATCATCCTCAAATCCTCGGGATCGGTAATCAAACCAACTATAACGGTCCGAAGTATCTAAGTTAACGGATCGCCAACTGTCAGTTAGTCCCCAATTTATTAACGCCTCGAACCAACCACGTTCCTCGGGTAAGAACGAACTCTTACCTGTCCGTACCCAACGCTTTTTGGCATCCTCGGTTATCCCTATATCTTGATCTAACGGTGCTACATTGAAGTCACCCATCACAACAATATGATCGGCTGGTGAATACTCGCTTTCAAGTGTGTTGAAAAGGTCACGGTAAAATGCCGCCTTGGCAGGGAATTTGACCGGATGGTCACGCGATTCACCCTGAGGGAAATATCCATTAAATATGGTCACTTCAGCACCATCAGCTAGCGAATAAACGCCTCGGATCATTCGTCGTTGAGCGTCCGGTGGGTCAGTTATGTAGCCTCTAGTAATTTTTAATGGTTCAGGCTTCGATGCCAGTGCGACACCGTAATGCCCCTTCTGTCCGTGGGTATCAAAGCGAAAATTCAGAAATTCCAAGTCTTCATATGGGAATTGCTCATCTGCGACTTTGACCTCTTGGAGCCCAATCACGTCGGGGTTGAGGTGTTGTTTGAGGGCCTCAAGTTGATGAATTCGAGCACGAATCCCGTTGATATTAAAAGAAACGATTTTCATAGGGTCTTTTTTACTTATGTTCGTCCACATACTATCAGACGTAAGGAGAGGCTCAATGTACATTATTTTAATGCGCCATGGTGAAGCGGTTCCATTTGCACCGAATGATAGGGATCGTATATTGACCCCAACGGGTAAGTCCGAGGCGACTAATACAGGATTGCGATTGAAGAGGGGTGGTTGGAGTCCAAAGGCCATTTACTGTTCAAATCGAATCCGTGCACAGCGGACAGCAGACTTGGTGATTGGTGTGATGCGACTCGATATGATTGCAAATACTCTTGAGGGTATAACACCTGAGGATGACTGGTTAGATGCTATGGCCGTGATTGAAGGCCATGCGTCAAACAACAGTCTGTTTGTATTTCACCAGCCGATTTTGACTCAGATTGTTGGTCATCTAACGGAGGGTGATCCTTGGTATGTTGGGCACCCACAAGCTGTCCCTGCGACCGCTTACATACTTCAACTGGAAGCTTTTCTCCCCGGTGTTGCAACACTGGTCGGGTCCTATCAACCCTAATGTCAGAGCCGGTTCGTTTTCACATCTCGGGATTATCATTTCAGGGGCTTTGTTTGGGTCTGGAGGATGGTCATCAAATATAGGCGTTCCATGGTTCGCTAAATAATGCCGCGTCCTTTGGCCGAATTACACCTCTGTTGACTGGTTGTCGTGTGGTAGCAATCGATCAGCGTGGACTTGGTTTAACCGATCATCTGTGTCGGCCCTATCACATCTTGGATGGAGTACCGGACGTGATCAGGGCGCTTGAGATTCTTGGCTGGGATCGAGAGATTCTCCTTGGTCATTCGATGGGTGGTTCGGCAGCGACACTGGTCATGGCTGCTTATTCAGTTCGCATTCAACAGCTCTGGTTACTCGAGGGGCTAGGACCTTGGACTTATCTGGATGGTGAAGCACCTGATCTGCTGCGGCAGTCCACCGATCGCCTCAAGCAGATAGATGATCGGGCGCGTCCTCTGTATGAGTCGATCGATCAAGCTATTGATTCACGTGTTCGAGGCGGAGTGGTGCCACTGACCCTAGCTGCTCCGTATCCAATCGCCCGTCGTCGGCTTGTCAGGAACTCGAGGGATAGACCTAGGCACTGGATAAGTTTTTGACTTCGCATCCCGTGTTCCGGATGGATGAAGGCCTAATTCACGTTTTTATTGAACGCTTCGGAATGCCTGTTTCGCTGGCTCTGGTTCACAAGGGAGATTTTAGGCCCCCTTATTTTTACCGGTGCGAATCGAACTTTGTCGAAACATAAGGGTGGAAACTTTCGAAGGTGGACACCATCTTCACTTGGAGGGTGTGGAGTAAGCAATCGCGCGGTGGTTATTGGAGAGGTTTTTTACTAATGAAGATATGGATTTTATTGGGTTCGATGATGCTATCGCAGTTGTCTTTTGCTGCTGATGTCCCTGGATCATCTGACCTCCCTGAAGTCAAAAGACCCTCCGGATCTGAGATCGTTCGATACGCTGAGGGACCTCAATCAGCTATTCGTTTTCCATTGGAGCGTGTTGAGCGTGTCAATAACCGCTTGGTGATCGATGATGAACTTGATATTGAAGGTCATGTTATCGACATCACCTACGAGCTGGGTCCTAGGGACAATTATGCCATCTACGTAGACGCGCTTGAATCGAGCCTAAGCCAGATGGGCGCCGAGATATTATTTTCATGTGAGAGTAGGGGTTGTGGTGTGAGTGGGCTCTGGGCTAACTCACTTTTTAAAGTTCGTGAACTCTATGGTCCGAATGGCAACCAAGTTTATTTAGCCGTTAAACTCAGCGGTAATAGTTCACGCTATTTGTCGGCCTATGGCATTGAGCGCGGAAACCGCCGTCAGTATGTGCATATCCGACTGGTTGAGTCGGGGGCCGAGCAGTCGGGATTTCAAGGTGCTCAGATTTTGTTGGCTGATGGACGTGTGATACTACCGGTGTCTTTTGCGGGGAACCGAGTTAGCCCTGAAAGTCGTGCGAAGATCGCTAACATTGCGGCTGATCTAAAATCCTTCGATCCGGTAGACTTTGCTGTCGTGGCTTATCGAGCGGTGACACCGAGTGGTACGCTTGATGATGCGATTGATCAGTCCGCAGCGCGTGCAGAACATGTGAGAGCACTGCTTTCTGACGCCGGGTTATCAATACGTAGTGCTTATGGATTAGGTCCCTTAGTTGCGCCCAAGGGTCTATCCCCTGATCGTGTGGAGATTGTAAAGTTTCGGTAGACACGTCACCTTGAGGATTAGCTTTACTTGCAATGACCGGTCCGATGGATGAGGTGATCTCCTATCAAGGGGCTCGCCAAGTTCTCGATTACTGGTTTACTGAATACGCCGCCGGTGATCTCGCCAAGAAACAGGAAAAGCGATGGTTTTCCGGTGATCCTGAGATTGATCAAGAAATTGGATAACGGTTTGGACACCGTGGTGAGCTAGTGCTTGCAGGAGGTCTGAAGGATTGGCCGGCCGAGCCAGTTAGTCAGCTGGCCCTTATCATTTTACTTGATCAATTTACGCGAAATATTTTCAGAGGAACCCCACGCGCTTTTGCCGGAGACCTGCGCGCTGCCAGACTGGCGAGACGTGGTCAGGTAACGGATATTTTTAGAGGGCTTCCACCGATTCAGCGGGTATTTGCACTGATGCCTTTGGAGCATAGCGAGCCCCTAGCAGATTAGGCATTGTGTGTTCACGAAATGATTCGGTTGCTTGAACTTGCACCAGATCGAGATAAGCCGAGATTTCAGTCATTTGTGGAGTATGCGCGAGAGCATAAGACGATTATCGAGCGGTTTGGTCGATTCCCCCACCGAAACGAGGCACTTTCTCGTGTTTCAACTGAAAATGAACGACGTTTTGTAGTGGATACGAAAACTTACGGGCAGAGTCATTCCGTACCATGACGATTTACTGATCTTGTCATTGATAAAATTGTTGGAAGGATGGCATCCATGGCAAGTTTCCAAAAGACGAGCAGCGTAAGATTTTAAATTTAAATATATGGACGAGTTTGAGCTCTCGTGGAATCTCAAAAATTGTCAGGTGATTCCAATGGGAATAGAACCTCACCTTCGGGGATCTCCAAGATCAGGGTATTTGCTCCGCGAGAGGAGGCATAAAAACAAAGCCGCGGCGTGAGCCAGCTCGCATCTTCATCCGATAGCCTTGGGATAGCTATTCGCATCTCTTTGCTTGCAGTCTGCGGTTCGATTGCCACTAATAGATTGGGAGTGTCAAAACGCAGAGACTCAGCGTCAAGGGGCATCAGGGTTCTTTTGCGCCCTTCGGTTAGAGTCATAGTTCGATGTGGGATGCCAGCATCGTCAAATATGGGCCCTTCAGGTAGAAATCCGTGGCTCGCATAAAAACCCATGACGCTGGTCTGTGCTCCCAGAGTTGGTGTATTTCCAGCCTCGTGAATCCTCATTATTGCGAATCTCAGAAGTTTACTACCTACGTTTCTGTGACGGATTTCCTTAACCACTGCCATGCGTCCAATTTTTTTTAGATTGACTATGCGCGCGCAACCGACAGCTGTATGCCCGCGCTGCGCTAGTATGTGGACTGCATCTTGATCCGCGGGATCCCACTCATCTGAGGGGTCAATTCCCTGCTCGTCAATAAAAACCTGTGTCCGGATCGATTGCAGTGCTTCTTGAGTGTCTGCCCAGTTGACTTCACAAATCTTGGTAAGCGCGAGGTGCGAGTGATCCTGTTCGGATGAAATCGACGACGGCGTCGTACCAGAATTTTTCGAGTTTGCGGATGTCACTAGATTGACAAGTACGAGTATTGGCGAGATGAAGCAGTTCAGAAGGCGTTTGAACACCGATACGTTCTCCATTGACATAAAGTGTTTGATTGACGTAAGCCATCCGACAACCAGGATCTAGTTCCCATTGTGTCACCGAATCGATAAGCGGGTCGATCTCGTCATCCATCGTTATATTTGGTTCTATCTCGAGATAGGGTGCTGTGACCCGTGTAGCGAGGAGGTATTCAAGAACATGTGGTTCATCGAGATACCGAATAATCGCCTCCTTTGCCTCTCGAAGATCGCTCTCAAGAATCTCTGCCTCGGCGCCGTTATGTATCCGTTTTGGATCACTGAAACGTATCTTTTGATTATTTTCGTCGATTGTCTCAATTGCCCCCTCAAGAAGTGAACCGGCATCGGGCGCACGAAAACCTATCGAGAGAGTCATGCAGTCGGGATCGAGACCTACGCCATAATGAATGATATTTGGTGGTAAATAGAGGATATCCCCCGGATTCGCTGTCCAGCTCGTTAGCGGCTCAGAGCGTTCAACCAAAGCAATCGGTTGGTTAGGTAGCGCTGAGGTATGCCTCGTGGAAAACGGCCCGATTTCCCAGTGTCTTCGGCCATTCAACTGAATTAAGAAAACACTAAATTGGTCGTAATGACGCCCTACACTGCCATCGACAGACGCCCAGGAGAGCATACAATCTTCAAACCTCCAGGACGGGATCCATTGTATTGACTTGCGAATCTCATTGTACTCGGGGAATAGGTGCTCAAGCGCGTGGATTATTACGGTCCAGGGCCTCTTAGGTGTTTTGAATGTCTCGAACGGACCATGCGCCAAAGTGAAGGTCTCGCCTTCAACGCCGGTCAACAGACGACTGGGCAAGTCAGTTTCTGTGAGAATCTCTACGAGGGTAGATGGGTCAGGGATCAATGCGTCGACTTCGACTGCCTGCTCTAAGATAACCGGCGAAGTTTGCCAATATTGCGACAGGATCCGTCCATCAACTAGAGACACATCCTTCAGTCGTTCTACGATCATACCGAGCGCGCCTGAGCCTCAGCAGATCCAGTATAGGTAACCGGCGTCATATCGAGGAGTGCTTGTTTCGCTTCCTCTGGAATTTCTAGCTCTGTAATGAACGCGTGCAATGACTCCTGATCAATTGGCTTGCCGCGGGTTAGTTCTTTAAGTTGTTCGTAGGGCCTTGCAATACCATAGCGGCGCATGACCGTTTGGACAGCCTCTGCTAGCACTTCCCAGCGCTTTAAGAGATCATCAGTGATAACGGCCATATTGATTTCGAGCTTGTTGAGGCCCTTCAGCGAGGCTTCATAAGCAATCAGCGAGTGGGCGGCGCCGACACCAACATTCCGCAACACGGTGGAATCGGTCAGATCACGCTGCCAACGCGAGACCGGTAGCTTAGTTGCGAGGTGTTCGAATACCGCATTAGCAAATCCGAGGTTACCTTCCGAATTCTCGAAATCGATAGGGTTGATTTTATGCGGCATCGTCGACGAACCCACCTCACCAGCGACTGTTGTCTGATTGAAATAGTCGAGAGAGATGTAACTCCAAAGGTCTCGATTCAGGTCGATCATGATCGTGTTGAAACGCTTCATTGCGTCAAAATATTCGGCGATACAGTCGTGAGGTTCTATTTGGGTAGTGTAGGGGTTGCATGTCAGTCCTAGGTTAGTTATCACGCTCTCAGTATGCGAAGCCCAGTCAATATCTGGATAGGCCGCGATGTGCGCATTATAGTTACCCACTGCGCCGTTTAGTTTTCCAAGCAGTTGAACGCTTTGAAACTGGACAAGTTGACGCTCGAGTCGGGCGACTACGTTGGCGAGTTCTTTGCCGGCAGTAGTGGGTGATGCGCTTTGTCCATGGGTTCGAGATAGCATCGAGTGGGCAGCCCATGCGTGGGCTTTGCTGCGCAGGAGGTCGATAATCTCGCCCATCTTGGGTGCGAGGACATCATCCCGCATGCGACTTAATATAAGGCTATACGATAGATTGTTGACGTCTTCACTTGTACAGGCAAAGTGAACAAACTCTGAAATCGCATACAGCTCAGGATTTCTCGCGAATCTCTCTTTAATAAAATACTCTATCGCCTTTACGTCATGATTGGTTGTCCGCTCAATTTCTTTAACGCGTTCCCCGTCATTCTCTGAGAATTCAGAGGCGATCGTGTCGATTTCAGCGATTGCCTGCTGTGAGAGGGGGGCGACCTCGTCGATTAGCGGATTACTTGCGAGCGATTTGATCCAGGCCAGTTCGACCTCGATGCGTGCTCGCATCAAGCCAAACTCACTGACGACTAGTCTAAGAGCGTGAACTTTGGATGAGTAACGCCCGTCTATAGGTGAGATCGCGGTCAGAACAGATACATTCATGGTTTTCCTACAATTCAATTAATTCTAAGTCTTTGAATATGCGACTTCGCTGAAATAGTAGCGATAGTCTTCCGCCACCAAGCTGTCTATACAACATTGCGGCGCGGACACCACTCAAAAGAAGTGCCCGTACCTTAGCTGGATTGTTACCCTGTTGTAGGTGACGACCGTGGTTACCTGTGACCATGATGCGAAATTTGAGTGTCGAAATGGTCTCCTGATAGGCGGTATTCAATGTTTCTATTACCGATTCATTTGTTGGGCCGAGCTCTTCCGTTTTACTGACGGCAACTTCTAGATGGCCGCGGAGCTGCTCGAGTAATTTTGGCTGTTTGTTCAACTGACGTTCCACTTGCATCAAACTAACGAAATACCGGATTGTCTCTGGGTATTTTCTATTGCCTCCCCGGCCAAGCATCTCACGCAGCATTCGCGAACCAGGTCGGAGGCTATCGATATTATTACCATACGCATCCAGTGGCGTACTTGGAGTTAGATTGAGCGTGCTTTGAATTAGGACTTCGAACTCATCATATGGAACCAGTCCGGTATTCGCTAGGCGATCAACTTGATGCGCGGCCATAGCTAGAGCGCAAAGGGGATACAGGCGGTTTAGATTGCTCAAGCCAGGGCTTCCTCGATCACAGCGCCACCCAGACAAACTTCCTCATCATAGATCACGACGGATTGCCCCGGGGTGACTGCGCGTTCTGGTTGCTCAAACATTATATGAAGATTATCACCGTCCGTTTCAATTGCGCATGGAGCATCCATTGCTCTGTACCGGACCTTGGCTGAATACAGACCGGGGAGTTCGGGAGGCTCTCCAATCCAATTGATTTGGCTTGCCAGAAGACTTTTCGCGAAGAGTGTGGGATGGTCTGCTCCCTGAACGACAATCAGATCATTTGTTTTTAAATTTTTTGCAACAACAAACCAGGGGGTATCTGGATAATTTTTGATTCCGCCAATACCCAGCCCCTGGCGCTGGCCGAGTGTATAAAACATAAGTCCTTGATGGCGGCCAATAACATCTCCTGAAACGGTAACAATTTTACCCGGCTCTGGTTTGACGTAATTTTTTAAGAAATCACTGAAGCGACGTTCGCCGATAAAGCAGATCCCGGTGGAATCCTTTTTTCGTGCATTAACAAAACCCTGATTTTCAGCAATCTCACGCACGCTGGTCTTTAAAAGATTACCGACAGGAAACAGTGACGCTTTGATTTGTTCCGCCGTTAATGCCCAGAGGAAATAGCTTTGATCCTTCGTGCGATCTAGACCACGGTAGAGTGGATTTTTAGCATCAACCCTCCGGACGTAGTGGCCGGTTGCAATCAGATCGGCGCCCAGGGCGCGGGCATAGTCGAGAAAGGCGCGAAATTTGATCTCACGGTTACACAATATGTCGGGGTTTGGCGTGCGACCGGCGTTGACTTCGGATAAGAAGTTTTGGAACACGTTATCCCAGTATTCTGTAGCAAAATTGACTTGATGCAGCTCGATACCAAGTGTAGCCGCGACTTGTTTGGCATCTTTCAAGTCTTCAACTGCTGTACAGTATTCGGTGCCATCGTCCTCATCCCAATTTTTCATGAACATGCCGCTAACTTTATAGCCTTGTTTTTTTAGGAGGTATGCGGTGACAGAGGAATCAACGCCGCCGGACATTCCGACGATAATTTTGCTGTCTAGTTTTTGCATCACACGATTCTACTCGGTTTGCGTCTATCACTCGATATGCCCCGGGTAACAAATTATTTAACTGGTATTTACCAATGGAGACTCTAATAAGACGCAGTGTTGGAAATCCTACCTCCGCAGTCATCCGGCGAACTTGACGATTACGTCCCTCATCGAGGGTTATTTCGACCCAACTGGTTGGGATATTTCTACGAAAACGTACCGGTGGATTCCGGGCAGGCACCTTTGGTGGATCAATCAATCTGCAGCGTACAGCGCTTGCAGGCCCATCATTTAAGTCAATACCCCTTTGCATGAGCCCACAAGTTATCTGGTCGATTACCCCATCAACTTGGACCCAGTAGGTTTTTTGTTTTCCGTGCCGGGGATGTGTTAATTGATTCTGAAGATGTCCGTCATCGGTCAAAATTAACAGCCCTTCTGAGTCTTTATCTAGACGTCCCGCAGGGTATACGCCAGGGATATTAATGTATTCCTTCAGGGTTAAACCCTCGCCCCTAAATCGGCACAAAACCCCATAGGGCTTGTTGAAAGCGATTAACACGACGGCTGCAACCTAATTCTCAAAAATTAGGCTTCGTCTACAATTTTATTGAACCGTTGACTTGGCCGCATGATTCTCGAAGCTTTTGTGTATTCAGGTAGGAAATAACCACCGATGTCGACCGCGTTTCCTTGGCCTTCGTTGAGTTCTTTAAGTATCACTGTTTGGTTCGACTCCAATGCCTCATAGATGGGTTGGAAAAGATCCGCGATGGCGATATTATCCCTCTGCTCAAAAAGGGCTTTAGCCCAAAATAGGGCTAGATAGAAGTGGCTTCCGCGGTTATCGGTTTCCTTTACCTTTGGGGAGGGAGATTTACCGTATTCAAGAATATTCTGTGTGGCTGTATCCAACCCTTTCCCCAGAATTGATGCCGCATTGAGTTTCTTAGAATTAGCGAGATGCTCGAGGGATGCGGCAATGGCGGTAAATTCGCCTAGCGAATCCCAACGGAGATGATTCTCATTCAGTAATTGGTCTACGTGCTTTGGAGCGGACCCGCCTGCACCTGTCTCAAAAAGTCCGCCGCCCTGCATTAACGGTACTATGGATAGCATCTTGGCGCTGGTGCCTAGCTCTAAAATTGGAAACAGATCAGTCAAATAATCTCTCAACACATTACCAGTTACCGAGATCGTATTGACTCCGTTATGGGCTCTTGAAAGCGATGCTTTTGTGGCGTCTCGTGGTGAGAGGATCTCTATCTTTGCGTCGTTAATATCGTGTTCCTGGAGAGCCGTTGTCACTTTCTTTATTAGCTCTGAATCATGTGGTCGGTTCTTGTCAAGCCAGAAGATCGCAGGCAGTTGGGTTATTTTGGCGCGAGAGATTCCGAGCTCGATCCAATTTTTTATCGCATCAGCTTGGGTCAGACATAAGCGCCATATGTCTCCTGCCTCGACATCATGCTCGGTGATTATCGCGCCTCTTTCGTCAAGCAGCTTTATCGACCCAGACCGTGGCGCTGTGAAGGTCGTGTTATGAGATCCATATTCCTCGGCTTTTTTAGCCATTAGTCCTATATTTGAAACACTTCCCATTGTTACGGGATTGAAGGCTCCATGCGCAATACAGTATCTAATGGTTTCGTCGTAGACCGCGGCGTAAGAGCTGTCAGGTATGACACATTTGATGTCAGATGCAGATCCATCAGCAGCCCATCCCTTTCCGCCATTTCTAATGATCGCAGGCATCGAGGCGTCTATGATGACATCATTGGGGACATGGAGATTGGTGATACCTTTGTCCGAATTTACCATGTGCAATGTGGGCTGCTCGTCTAGGCAGAGTGCAATATCTGAAAGTATCTTTTCTCTAGTATTTTTCGGAAGGGCTTCAATCTTTATGAGAAGATCTCCGACTCCATCGTTAGGGTTGAAACCAATATCATTTAATGTTTTTTGATGTTTTGTAAACAGATCCTCGAAGAACGTCTTGACCGCGTATCCGAATAACACGGGGTCAGAAATCTTCATCATTGTCGCTTTTAGGTGTAACGAGAATAGGACACCACGCTTTTTGGCATCAGCTATTTCCGCCCTGTAAAAATCTTTAAGAGCTTTTACGTTCATGTACGTGGTGTCGACTACTGTTCCAAGGTCGAGTGGGATCGAGTCAGCGAGGGGAATCTTTCGATTATCGGTATCAAAGAAGCATACCGATGCAGTTCCGACAGATTTGCTCTCAATCGTTACTGATTTTTCATTATGCCGGAAATCATTTTCACCCATTGTAGAAATATGAGTCAGCGATTCATTGGACCATCTCCCCATTCTGTGCGGATTTTTTTTTGCAAATTCTTTCACAGCTTCGGGCGCTCTTCTGTCAGAGTTTCCCTCTCGTAACACCGGATTGACCGCGCTCCCGAGGACCTTCGTATATCGTGCGTGTATTTCGGTCTCCTCTTCTGTTAGTGGCTGGTCGCTAAAAGTTGGGATATCAAAACCTTTTTCCTGAAGCTCAGTAATCGCTTTTTTCAATTGAGGAACAGAAGCACTTATATTGGGTAGTTTAATAATATTGGCGTCACTAGTTTTGGCTATATCGCCTAAGTAGTTCAGATCATCTGAAACTGTTTCGCCTTTGGGCAACCGATCAGGAAATTGTGCGAGGATTCTTGCTGCAAGAGAGATATCGCGTGTCTGGACAGTGATTCCACAAAGGGACAGAAATTTTTGAACAATTGGAAAAAGTGAGTAGCTCGCTAATCTGGGCGCTTCATCGGTCCATGTGAGAATGATATCGGCTTCCATTTTTTGCTTAATCACAGTTTTATACCTTTAGTACTTATGCAATGAAATATCTGGCCGCGCCAACTTGCAAGCCTGAATTTTTTGACCGTCCTGACGGGATTTATGCCATTTCTTCTGGCACTTATTGTCGCACCGAGATGATGCTTTCTGATAGAAGGCTGATAACGGCGCGATGTAAGGGCTCGTAGTATAGTCGAATCGATTTAGATTGGGTATGGGGTGTCTGGGGTAGGACGCGGTTGCCGATAGTCTAAAGTGAATGCGCC
>PBZS01000049.1 GCA_002730235.1 Gammaproteobacteria bacterium
TTTTGCTGAGCTAGCGAAACAATACTCGGATGATATCGCGAGTAAGGATGTTGGTGGAGATCTCGGCTTTGCTCCAAAAGGTACGTTCGCTCCTGAATTTGAGCAAGCACTCGATAACCTTTCGATTAATTTGGTCTCAGATCCGGTTAAAACGCAGTACGGGTATCACTTGATCGAACTATTGGAAACCCGTACGCGCCCAGTTGAACCATTCGATGTCAGCGTTTCACGTTTACGCGAAGATTTAATGGAGCGCAAAGCAAGCGGATTGCTTGACGATAACCTAGAAGAATTCTCGAATATGGCGTTTAGTGGTACTTTGGAAGAGTTAAAGAGCGTCTATGGTATTGAAATTCAGACCACCGAAGCCTTTACTCGGTCCACAGCCAAAGGTCTCTTTGCGCGAGACGACGCTCTGCAGAGGGTATTTAACGAAACTCTCTACAGTGGAGAGCTCAACGCTGAGGCGTTCGAGGTTGAGCCCAGGCTATGGATGACATTCCGAGTCAAGTTGTATGAGCCGTCGGGCACACGATCGCTTGTTGAAGTCCGTGATGATATTACCGATCAATTGAGGCGACAAAAAGCCCTCAATCGCGCTAGAGATTTGGGTGAAACGGTGCGGCAGCATTGGCAGAAAGGAGAATCTGGGTTGCCGAATGATGCAGTGGGTTTAGAGACTAATCTTTTCAGTGATCTAGATCGTAATGGTAATGGTTTGTTGTCGCGTGATGCCTTGGCAGTTGCTTTCGCCGCTCCCTCGCCCAGTAAAGGCGTGGCTTCGACTTTCGTTGGCGAAATGGCAAACGATGAGGTTGTTGTAGCACGGGTCGATTCCATGAATTTAGATATTGAGCCTACTGGCGACAATAATCTCAAATCAGCTCTGTCACGGCTTAGAATAACTCAAGAGCGAAGTGAGTTCTGGTCAGTGGCAACGACGACTCATGAGGTAAGCAAGCGCTAATGGAATTATTGAGTGAATATGGATTGTTTTTGCTACAGACACTCACGGTCGTTTTTGCTGTGTTATTCCTGCTTGCAGTAAGTACTAAGTTATCAGGATCTGACGACGCCAAGGGCTCAATCCGGGTCACTGATCTATCCAAAAAATATGCAGAACAAAAAGACTATGTGGCTACAGAGATCAAAACCGCATTTCCCGGCCAGAAGCAATCTTTGCTAGAGAGGACGAAGCAGAAATTTAAGAAAAAAAGTAGGCCAAGCGTGGCAGATGGTGAGCTAGAAAAAAAGCTCGCTGTCGTGCTTGAGTTTAAAGGCGACATGAAAGCTTCTCAAGTGAGTGCTTTACGTGAAGAAGTCTCCGCAGTGCTCGCTATGGATCGCACCCCGGACTGTGTGCTCATAAAACTAACGTCGCCCGGAGGTCTTGTTCATACCTATGGATTGGCAAGCTCTCAATTGTCGCGTTTCAAAGATGCTGGGATTGAATTGGTCGCGTGCGTGGACACGGTTGCCGCTAGTGGTGGTTACATGATGGCTGTATGCGCTGACCGCATTATTTCGGCTCCTTTCGCAATTCTGGGATCGATCGGTGTCATCGCTCAAATTCCCAATATTAATCGTTTTTTGAAGAATCGGGATATTGACGTGGAACTCCATACTGCCGGCACAAACAAGCGCACGTTAACAGTGCTCGGCGAAAATACGCCAGAGGGACGTAAAAAATTTAAAGAGGATCTCACGCAAACACATGATCTTTTCAAAGCATGGATAGCCGCAAGAAGGCCTGACCTCGATCTCGATTCACTTGCTGATGGATCGATTTTTTATGGGACAGACGCACTCAAAAAAGGTCTTTGCGACCAAATCTCGACATCTGACGATGTTTTGATGCATATGAATCAAGACCATCATTTAATCTCTCTTAAATGGCATCAGAAAAAATCACTAGCAGCTCGAATAGGACGTGATGCTTCGGCAGCAGTTTCAGAGCATATTGAGGCCTTTATCCATCGCTCTAATCAGGACTTTACTCGTCTGTGACTTATAAAAGGGTCTCGCTATACACTGATGGTGCGTGTAAAGGGAATCCAGGCGTAGGTGGCTGGGGAGTGGTTCTAGAGTATGGCGAGCATCGTAAAGAATTGTGCGGTGGTGATATCGAGACAACCAATAACAGAATGGAGCTGATGGCTGCAATAGAGGGTTTATCTGCATTAAAATCGTCATGTACTGTCGATATGTACACCGATTCAGTTTATGTTCAAGACGGCATCACAAAGTGGTTATCAAACTGGAAATCAAATGGCTGGCGTACGGTAGCAAAAAAGCCTGTAGCGAATAGGGATCTTTGGGAACGGCTTGATAAAGCCGTGTCTGAGCATCAGGTCAATTGGCATTGGGTAAAGGGGCATTCTGGCGATCCAGGTAACGAGCGGGCCGATGAATTGGCCAATCAGGGAGTCTCGTTGGTATGCGACAGGTAATTCTTGACACAGAAACTACGGGTCTTGATCCGAGCGACGGCCATCGCGTGATTGAAATTGGCTGTACCGAGATGGTGAATAGGCGGCTCACTGATCGTACTTTTCACGTTTATGTCAATCCAGAGCGAGAAGTTGGATCGGATGCCATTAAAGTGCATGGCATAACCAACGAATTTCTGAAGGATAAGGCAAATTTTGCAGGTATCGTAGATGAGTTCATCGAGTTCATCAGCGGAGCCGAGCTGATTGCCCATAACGCCTCTTTTGACTTGAATTTCCTAGAGGCAGAACTTCAGCGTATCCCGGGCGCACCAAGTATTTTTAAAGTCATACATGGTGGGGTAGCGATTGATACTCTGGCTATAGCCAGAGAAAAGAGACCAGGAAGGCGGAATTCGCTAGACGCTTTGTGTAGAGATTACCAGATTGATGCGTCGGAACGGACGTTTCACGGAGCACTCCTTGACGCGGAATTGCTGACGCAGGTTTATCTTGCTATGACACGTGAGCAAAGTCGGATGTTCGCTGGCACTAATAATCAGCAACAGGGATCCCGATTTGAGCCAGTTAAAAAATTGCCAGGACTGGATCGCCAGCCCGTGCATAGCGAGCCTTCATCTTCAGAACTTAGAAATCATCACGAATTTTTGACCAAAATTCGTGAGGCCTCTGATTATCTTCTATGGGATAAGACCGAGCAGTGAATTGGTTGGGGGATCACGAGGCGGCCTGGCAACCTGGGTTAGCGATTGGTAAATATTCTCGTATGTTTGTGACGTCAAATGATCGCATGATTGCTGTTGATACAAATGGCGATCCACTACTGCTCGATCTTGACGATGCGGTTGTTGCCGATTATGAACCAGTTCTGGCCGGAACGTTAGATGATGTGAACTATTATGGCGTTCGAGGGGAGATAATCGGTTCTCTACAGTATCAGCCACTTCGTCCCATCTTGATTCAGACGAGGAGTGCTCAGTTTGTTCCGGTTAGCGCCGCCATGCAGGTGTTGGACTTCTTACATGAGCATCAATTTTGTGGTCAATGTGGTCGACCAACGACTCCATCCAGATCAGATAGAGGCCGAACGTGCGAGTCATGCCAACTGACTCAGTATCCAAGAATCTCCCCATGTGTAATCGTTCTAGTAACGCGGGGAGACGAACTTCTTCTGGCAAGAGCACCAAGATTTGTGGATGGCATGTATTCAACACTAGCTGGTTTTGTTGAAGCGGGTGAATCAGCTGAACATGCGTGTCATCGAGAAATATTCGAAGAAGTGGGAGTCGAGATCTCCACGCCCATCTATCAGGGCAGCCAAAGCTGGCCTTTTAAACATTCGCTGATGCTTGGCTACCACGCCGAGTGGAGGTTGGGCGACATTAAGATTGACGGTAATGAGATCATTGATGCCCAATGGTTTAAAATTGACAACCTACCAAAACTACCGCCAAGAGCGTCGATATCTCGTGGCATGATTGATGCGTTCATTTCAGAGCGCTTCAATTCACAGGAACGATGAGCCACTCTCCTGGTCGAATCAAATTTGATGTCGCGTTTAGCTTGCGCAAGTTCTTGACTGTGGTCTGAAATCGTCTAGCAATTTTCCAAAGTGAATCGCCTTTCCTAACTTTGTAGCGGATTATTTCACCATAATCATTACCTAACTCAAGATTAATCAATTGCTTCGATATATTTTCGCTCGTGCTCGGTACCCGNATGGTCCGTCCTGCGACGATTCNTGAATTNTTCATCCCATTAAGCATCATGAGTTCNGANACNGTCGCACCAATTCTGGCAGCTATCTCACTCAAGGTATCCCCATGCCCGACCTTATATGGTCGTGTTCTNACGTAATCTCGAATNGATACACTAACTAGTCGCGTCGAAAATTNTTGTGCAGATCCTGTTGGAAGAATGAGTTGATAAGGCTCTTGAGCAGGGGTAATCCAAGAACGAATACATGGATTGTATTTACGAATATCTTCAAGTGATAAACCACTTAACTGTCTCACAAGAGAGACCTCCATAGGCGCTTCGATAGTCAGTGTTTTGAACGATATTTCCGGAGCGATATTTGGAAGCTCAATTTTCTGTGCTTTTGCATCAAGAATTAGGTCTCTGGTTACAAGTAGCCTGGGTACATATCGACGAGTTTCCCGTGGTAGTTTCAATGACCAAAAGTCGATTGCTTTTCCTGCACGTTGATTCCGTTTAATCGCTCGCTCAATCCGACCTGGCCCTGCATTGTAGGCAGCTATGGCTAACAGCCAGTCGCCAAATTTGGCATGCATTTGCTCAAGATAGTCTATTGCCGCGCGGGTCGAGTGGATGATATCACGACGCTGATCACAGGTTTGTCCCAGCTTTAGTTTCAACAATCGAGCAGTCCCGGGCATGATTTGCCACATTCCAACGGCGCCCATACGAGAGACAGCCCAGGGGCTATATGCTGACTCTACATAGGGAAGGAGAGCAAGTTCAGCCGGTAGTCCCCGTCTCCTAATTTCGGACCAAACGTAAGGAAGATAAATATCACCTTTAAATAAGAATTCGGAAAAAAAACTAGTACTGTGGGTCAATTTTCTTCGATGTAGATTTGCATATTTGGTTTCCTTAAGCTTACCTAATGCAAACCCATGAATAATTTCTGCCCAAATAGTACTGTCGATTACCGCCAGATTGGTTTCGTGTTGGATATCGACCTCATCCAAAGTATCCGAATGAGTAATGTTCGGACTATCAACGGCCTCACCGAGCTCACGAATAATAGCGAGCGGATCGTAAAGGGCGGCATCTTCGGCTGTTTCCCTATCAGGCGTTGAACTTTGGAGATTCTCAGGCTCTACACTCGTACTTTTGATTTGTGTCTCACTGAGTGCGGGGGGCGAATTACCTGGTTTCACGTTCTGGCAACCAGCTAATAAAAAAACTAAGAGGCCAGTAATACTTAAAAAAAATTGCTGTACTCTCATTAAAATTTATCTTTTTCCAATCGTCGTTGACCTAATTCGGCACTATTGGTAGCTCGAAGAAATGGATTTGTTAAACGCTCAAGAGCTAACGTCGTTGGGATAGTCGATATTCCTTGATCACGCATGACTGTCACTTCATTCAACCGATTCAAAATGTCTGGATTTTTTGGTTCAGCGTGTACCGCATACTTAAGATTAGCTAGGGTATATTCATGTCCACAATAAATCAGGGTATTTTCAGGAAAGTCGTTAATTTTGTTCAAACTGCAAAACATGTCGTCTGATGTTCCCTCAAATAACCGACCACCCCCCGCCGCAAACATGGTATCGCCTGTGAAGGCGACAGGGGTTTCAAACAACTCAGAAGTGGATATGAAGGCGACGTGATCAAGCGTATGACCAGGAACCTCGAGCACTTTGAACATTGCTCCTAATACGTTCACTGCATCATTTTCCGAAACGGCACTAGATGGCCCTTTAAGCACTTTGTGAGAACCAATAATTTCGAGGTCTCGATTCTGATCGCAAAGCTCTTCGACCCCACCCTGATGATCACCATGCCAGTGCGTCAACAGAATTCCTTCGAGTTTGAGTGCGGATTCGTTTAGAAATCGAATGACAGGAGCTGCATCACCCGGATCTACGACCCAAGCATTAGAACCATCAGAGATCACCCAAATATAATTGTCACTAAACGCTGTGACTTGAAAAATTTTTAGCATCAAACGTTATCCGAGTCCGCCATTGCCGTGATGTTAAATCCGTTATCAACATAGATCGTCTGTCCTGTAATACCAGCTGCTAAATCAGAACCTAAAAAAGCGGCGGTATTCCCGACTTCTTGAATTGTCGTATTCCGACGAAGAGGTGTACGTGAAGCATTGTAGTTCAGCATCGAACGGAAATCCTTGATACCACTTGCGGCCAGGGTTCTAATTGGCCCTGCAGAAATCGCGTTGACTCGGTGACCATTGGGCCCCATCGATGATGCGAGAAATCGGACACCAGCCTCAAGAGATGCTTTTGCTAAGCCCATCACGTTGTAATTTGGCATTGTCTGTACCGCGCCCAAGTAGGACAGAGTAATGACGCTGCCGTTGCGTCCCTCTAGCATTGGTTGCGCAGCCTTTGCGAGAGCGACCAAACTGTAAGACGAAATATCATGTGCGATGCGGAATCCTTCACGTGTCGTTACATCCACGAAGCTTCCTTTGAGTTGATCACCTGGCGCGAAACCGACCGCATGAACCACGATATCGAGATTGTCCCATTGCTCAGACAACCCTGCGAAGACCGCACTAATCTCTCCATCATCCCCGACATCACATGGAAAGCAGAGACCTGAAGGCGTCCCCCAACCCTCAGCAAAGCCGACTACCCGATCTTTCAACTTTTCGTTCTGATAAGTAAATGCCAGTTCGGCACCTTCACGATGCATCGCTTCGGCGATCCCGTGAGCGATTGAAAGTTTACTTGCGACACCGACAATTAACGCGCGTTTACCGGAGAGCATGCCCATGATAGATCCTTTACTAGGTGTTAAAGCGTGGCGTCATAATGATACCATGAACAGATGACAGTTCAGAGCGTGTTTCGACTCGGTTTACATGACAAACAATATGCTTGGGATCGCTGGATTGCGGGACGTCTCGGCCATCGTATCCAGACAGAGGAGCGCCGGCTTGCTCGACGCGAGCTCAGGCGCCTGTTCGGGCAAGTGGTATTACAGGTCGGCGGTACAGCGGGCTTCCCGCTTATCGCCAATTCCTTGGCGCCCATCAAATTTCATGTTGTATTTGGGGGTAGTGTGCCAAAAACTACTCATTGTCCGGTTATTCTAGCTGAGGACAACCTATTACCTTTTCCACCTGACTCGGTAGATATTCTTGTTTTACAACATTCACTAGACGTTAGTGCGCACCCGCATCATGTCTTGCGAGAGGCTGAACGTGTGCTCCGGCCCGGTGGAAGACTGCTACTATTTGGATTCAACCCTACATCGAGTTGGGGTCTACGGAAGCTTCTGAGTACGCCGCTAGATAGCCTATTGCCATGGCACGCAAGATTTATGAGGCGAACACAAATAGAAGATTGGTGTCGTTTGTTAAATTTGGTACCTGAACTTACCCGGTACGCCGTTTATAGCTTGCCAATCGGAAAAAATGGACCACGTAAATTATTCAAAACTATTGAAAATACGATGGCGCTAAGAAAATGGCCGGTAGGAGCCATTTATTGCCTACGAGCCAAAAAAGAACGAAATGCATATATCGCGGGGAAGCCAGGACCTCTTGGGCGATTTACGTCAGTCGGTGAGACACTTAAGCCTGCTGTCGGTCTGCGGCGGAGGCCAGTACTTCGACTAGTGCAGAAACAGGATGATGGATCTTCTGATTTGAGTACCGTCTAACCTGCGAGCGACAGGAGTAACCTGTCGCAAGGATCTCGATCTCATTTTCCCGACAAGCCTCAACCTTAGGCTGCCAGCTTTGAGCATAAATTTGTTTGGAGGTTTCTACGTTTGCTACTTCGTGTCCGTATGTCCCTGCCATCCCGCAACAACCGACTGGCTCGATAACCAGTGAATGTCCAGCCATCGCAAAAATAGGTTTCCAAAGGTTGAGTGACTCCCTGGCATTTGTTGCTTCGGTGCAATGTGCAAGGAGTCGATAACGCTTGACCTGCAGGGTGGTAGCGATCCTACGCTCAACCAAAAGTTTCGCGATAAACTCTTGCACTAAGTAAATATACGGTACCTCGATATTCGCCTCTTGATATTCTGAGCGATAAGTCAGGGTCATCGAGGGATCTAAACCAATTATTGGAATACCAAGCTTGTCAACCAAACGTAACTTCGACGCATTCGATGCGGCAAGCCTCTTGAACCAACCCAAAAAACCATGAACATGTAGAGGTTTTCCGTTGGGATGGAAAGGCATTAATGATGGCTCAAACTCCAATAATTTCAGCAGATTGAACAAGTCCACGACCGTCTGTGTTTCAAAATAGCTTGTGAATGCATCCTGAACTATCACGACTTGGCGACTAAAACGTTCGGGATCATCTGCCTCGATCTCCGCCAATCGATTCAGGTCAGCTATTTGGAATCCGGCTCGAGAAATCGCTGTATGCGGATCAATTCCCGACAAAGAGGGAGAGTCAACCAACCCCAGTACCGCAAATAAGCGACGCCCAAGCCTTGATTCGACTAGTCCGTTATATAATTGGGGAACTTGAGCGGCCAATGGTAATACATACTCGAGTGTGCCGATGATCCAATCTTTGAAAGGTCTCGAATACCGCGTGTAATAAGCACTGAGGAAATGGCTTCTAAAGGTGGGGACACTGACTTTAATTGGGCATTGACCAGTGCATGATTTGCAAGCGAGGCATGTCGACATTACCTCGAATACTTCATGATTAAAATCGTAATTGGATTCTGATTTTCGAATTGTTCTTAATAGACGAGCCGGAATGCCTAAAATTTGTTCGCTCCATGAGCGAGCCGGAATCGCTTGAAAACCCTGATCCGATAGGCGCGTAACCCATTCTCGCATAAGCCCGGCCCGACCCTTAGGCGTGTAACGGCGATCGCGGGTCGCTTTCCAGCTGGGACACATCCGATCGTCGAGGTCATAATTGTGACAGGCACCATTCCCATTACACAGCAGGGCCGTGCCCGCTGTCTCCTGCAGACTCGCAGTTATCCTTCGATCACTAAATCCTCGGGTGGGAACTTCATCGATTTTTAGCAACGAAGACTCAGGGGTCGGTCCGGCAATTTTTCCGGGATTCAAACGATTCAATGGATCAAACAGCGCTTTGATCTGACAAATCGCTGGATACAGAGATCCAAAAAAAATAGGAGCGTACTCTGAACGAACACCTTTCCCATGTTCGCCCCACAATAAGCCGTTATATCTTTTCGTTAAATCAACTACTTGGTCAGTAATCGTACGGATTGTATCCATCGCCTCGGGGGCTTTTAAATCTAATAGCGGTCGTACATGCAATACACCTGCGTCGACATGCCCAAACATTCCATAGTCAAGGCTATGGGCGTCAAGCAAATCTCGAAACTCACCAATGTAAGGGGCTAAATTCTCAGGAGGAACACAAGTATCTTCAACGAATGC
>PBZS01000050.1 GCA_002730235.1 Gammaproteobacteria bacterium
CAAAAATCCAAGGGATTGCTTGCAAGCTCTCGAGACCAACTCCTCATCTTCGAGTTCTTTGACTTCATCGATCAATAAATCACGGGCGGTCTCCTCAGATTTTGACAGGCCACGCAGCCTCTCGATGCACCCAAGGGAAGCACCACCCCGATCACTTATCATAATCTGAACGAGCTGCCCGCCCAAAAGTATCACGTTGCCCCTACGTGAACGGTGCAATTCCATAATTTTTAATCCTATAGAGTAAGTTCGGTTCCGACAGTCTTCGCCTGCTCCCAAAGCCCATTTTTTTCCTTATCAGTCGCAATCGTCAGGTCGATCCCTTGCTCTTGGGCTAGCCGAATGACTGCCCTGATCCGAGATTCAAATTTTTGTGTAGCAAGGCGAAGCGCCTGCTCGCTGTTAATATTAAGATGCCTTGCTAGACTCACCGTTGTAAAAAGTAAGTCACCAAATTCTTCAAGAATGGCATGCGGATTTTGTTGAGAGCATGCCTGTTCCAACTCGAGGAGCTCTTCCGTTATTTTTGCCAATACCCCCTCTATTGATGACCAATCAAATCCTATAGAGGCTGCGCGTTTCTGGATCTTTTGCGCACGTGTCAAGGCAGGGGATCCCATCGGAACATCAACAAAAAGATCCAATTGGCCTCGATCCGCTCGTTCTTCTCCCTTTCTCGCTTCCCACGCCCGTTTAATCGACTGCACGGATGCAGACTCACTGTGACCAAAGCTTTCGAAGGTAGCATCATGAAACACGTGGGGATGACGAGCTAGTAACTTTGAAACGACGCCGTGAATTACCTCTTCCAGCGAGAATCGTCCATCTTCTTCAGCCAGTCGTGCATAAAAAACCACCTGGAAGAGCAAATCACCGAGCTCTGAACAAAGTTCATCAAAAGCCCCTCGTTCGATCACATCAGCGACTTCATAGGCCTCTTCGAGCGTAAAAGGAACAATACTCTGATAGGTTTGCTCTCTATCCCACGGACAGCCATGGCTCGGGTCTCGTAGACATGCCATTAGGTGGATCAAATCATCAAGCCGATAGATCATGCTCCACGTATCCGCTTAGCTACAATCACATTATGAATCCTCTGCACTCGATCCAGAACATTAGATAACTGAGGCAAGCCATCCACTTCGATCGAAAGCTGCAATCGGGCAGTATTCGCCGACAAATCACTTTGAGTCGACATCCCGGTCACATTTACACGCTCATTGGTGAGAATAGACGTAACATCACGCAGCAATCCTTGACGATCATAGGCACTAATTTCTATCTCCACCGAATAGGTTTCGATCTGGTTTTCACCCCAGGATACTTCGATAATTCTTTCCGGTTGCTCATCCGCTAGTGACAACATATTCGAACAATCATCTCGGTGGATACTGACACTGCGGTTTTCACTGATAAACCCAATGATCGCATCACCGGGAACTGGATGACAGCAGGTCGCAATTTGCGTTAATAGTTTGCCCACGCCCCGGATTTGGATTTCGTCCGTGCGTTCCTGTGGTGATGCAAGTCGCGGTTCAAGGTCCAACTCTCGTTGTGTCACACCAGACAAACGACTAACTGCACCGACCACTTGCGAAACCCTGATATCGCCCGCCCCAACCCCTACGTACAAGTCTTCAGTCGATTGCATATTTAGTGAATCTGAAACAACGTTTAAATCGAATGGTCCTAAAGCCAATCGTTTAATCTCGGAATCAATCAACTGTTTTCCGGCCGAGATATTCTGATCACGATCTAACTGTTTAAACCATGCCTGGACCTTGGCTCTCGCACGAGATGTTTTTAAATAGCCGAGGCTTTGGTTTAGCCAGTCTCGACTAGGGCGCGCGTCGTTCTGTCGTAAAATATCAACCTGATCACCGACTTTCAGTCGATATGTCAGAGGTACGATTTTCCGGTTGACCTTGCAACCTCGACAGGAATGACCAACCTGAGTGTGAACCTTGTATGCAAAGTCAAGCGGTGTCGAGCCGACAGGAAGATCTATCACATGTCCATCGCGCGTGAACACATAAATCCGATCCTCAAGAAAATCTTGTCGCAGCGCATCCGATAATTCTCGAAGATCGCCTACCTCATCATGCCAGTCCAGAACCTGTCTTAACCAGGCGATCTTTTCCTCGTAAGCTTCGCCACTGATTTCAATATCAGTGCCCTTATATTTATAGTGTGCGCAAACACCGTACTCGGCCTCATCATGCATTTGCTGGGTCCGAATCTGAACTTCTACAACTTTCCCTTGAGGACCTATCACTGCTGTATGAAGTGACCGGTAACCGTTTGGTTTCGGTGCAGCAATATAGTCATCAAACTCATGTGGAATACTCTTATAAGCCCCATGAACAAGACCAAGTGCTGCGTAGCAATCACGGATCGAATCAACCAGTATTCGAATCGCTCGCACATCATAGATTTTTGAGAAATCGACCTGCTTGCGTTCCATTTTTCGCCAGATCGAAAAAATGTGTTTAGCTCTCCATTTTAGATCAGCATTAATCTCTTGTGACACTAGGGTGTACTTGATTGAATCTACTAATTCCTCTATATACCGCTCTCGATCTTCTCTCCGCTCCGCCAGTGCTTGAGCGATCTGTTTATATTGCTTTTCATCAAGATAGCGAAAGGATAGGTCCTCAAGTTCCCACTTTAGATGTCCGATACCTAGCCGATGCGCAAGCGGTGCATAAACATCAGATACTTCACGTGCGACTTTCAGACGCCGTGCATTATTGGCAGATTTCACTGCCCGGATTGCCGCCGTGCGCTCTGCGAGCTTAATAAGCGCAACGCGAACATCATCGATGACAGCAACCAGCATTCGACGTACGGCGTCTGCTTGGTTCTCAGCCGTACCCAACAATCGCTTAGGTGTATCTTGATGTGTCTGGCTGATGATCGCCATTTGTTGAACACCTTCAATGAGGCGCGCAACGGTTTTACCAAACTGATCCCGCACATCCCGTAAATGAAGCCGCTCGATCCGGACCGATCGGTATAGTATTGCTGCAACGAGTGCATCCTCGTCAATCGGCATCATCGATAGAATATCGGCCATCTCAAGGCCGAATTGATAGGCATCCGGTCCTTTCCAATCTACGGCGGTCTCATCCGCTCTCTCAAGATGACGAATTAAACTAACCGCCTTATCGAGCTTCTCAGTCGATTCTAGATGTGCCTGGCTTGCAAAACGTTCAGCCCAATTCTCAAGCGATAAATCAGAGTCAAGCTGAATAGGATGGAGTTCACGTGCTTTAACCATGTGACCCCCGATTTATAAACAACGCCATGGATTCAATATGAGCAGTGTGAGGGAACATATCCAGCATCCCTAAGTGTGTCATTGAATATCCACGATCCACCAACATTCGCGCGTCTCGAGCGAGAGTTATAGGATTGCAGGACACATAGAGGATACGTTTGATCTGTTTGAAAGATAAGTGTTCCAACACTTCTTTCGCTCCAGAGCGCGGAGGATCGATGATCAATATATCGTAGGTCTCGTTGGCCCAACTTTGATCCGCGACCATGTGGGTCAAATCGAAAATAACTGCCCGTATATTTTCCAAGGAATTATGACGAGCGTTCTGCAAAACTCTTTCGACCATCGTATCCGATACCTCGACGCCGACTACTTCGGTACATCGCGTGGCAGCAGCCAGTGTAAAGTTACCAATGCCACAAAATAGATCCAAGACACGCTCAGACCCTTGAAGGTCAAGCAACTCCATCGCTTGAATTATCATGGCTCGATTGATCGCGGCGTTAATCTGGGTGAAGTCGGTAACTGCGAACTGATACTCTAGACCGAACTCACCTATCCTGTAGGTCAAAAATTGTGTTCCATCCGTAGGCCACAATCGCGCCACACTATCAGGTCCTTTTGGCTGGAGATATACATGCCAGCCGGTTTGTTTCCCGAGTAAGGATAACCGCTTACAATCGTTTTCGGTCAGGGATTCAAGATGACGCACAATTATAGCTACCGTGTCGTCCCCGACTATGACTTCGATTTGTGGAATGCGATCTTTTATCGACAACGATGCGATTGCCGACTCTAGTCTGGGGAGCGATGTTCCGATACGCGGATCTAGAACTGGGCACGCCTCAATATCCGCAATAAGATTGGAAGCACGTTCCCGGAATCCTATCAATAATCGGTCTTTCGCGGTGACCCAACGCACGCCCAGCCGCGCCCGGCGTCGATAACCTAGGGTCGAGCCAGTCAGCGTTGGTAAATTTGTTATTTTCTCTAGAGGTACTCCCTCACGGTTCATTAATTCATCGAGTGTCTTGCGTTTGTGCTGAAGTTGCGCATGGTGAGGAAGATGTTGTAACGAGCAGCCGCCACAGATCGAGGCGTGTGCGCACTCAGGTCGCGCTCGCATGGTAGAGGTCAGAAGGACATCTTTTACAATTCCTTCAGCAGTTCGCGATGATTTTCCGATCACACGAACGGTAACCAATTCCTCAGGTAATGCACCATCTACAAACAGCATCCTTTCGCCCCAGCGCACCAGCCCACGACCCTCATGTGAGAGCTTCTCAATACGAATCGGAAAGTCTGGGATCTGCTTACGACGTCGAGTTCTTCGTTGAGTGCTTCGACTCATCGAGGAAAGAGATCCGTAGACAGATAACGATCACCGCGGTCACAAATGATGCAGACGACGACGCCTTGTTCTAATTCCTTTCCTAAGCGTAGTGCGCCACAGACGGCCCCCCCTGCGCTGGCCCCACAAAAAATACCTTCCCGCACAGCGAGCTGTCTTGCCATATCTTCAGCTTCACTCTGATCAATGTCCAAGATGAAATCCACACGAGTTGGATCAAAAATTTGTGGCTGGTATTCAATCGGCCAGCGACGAATACCAGCAATTTTCGATCCATCACTTGGTTGCAAACCGACAACGGTCACTTTCGGATTTTGCTCCTTCAAATATTCTGAAACGCCCATGATAGTCCCCGTTGTACCCATGGCACTCACAAAGTGCGTTACCTGACCATCGGTATCCTTCCAGATTTCTGGACCCGTGGTTTCATAATGAGCTCGCGGACAGTCAGGGTTTGCGAACTGATTCAATACACGTCCCTGTCCTTTTTTCTCCATCTGTAGGGCTAGGTCACGGGCGCCCTCCATTCCCTCCTTTTCGGAAACAAGAATCAGTTCGGCACCATAAGCAGTCATCGCTCGCTTCCGCTCATCCGAGAGATTTTCTGGCATAATCAGTGTCATGCGGTAACCAAGGATTGCACCAACCATGGCAAGTGCTATTCCTGTGTTGCCGCTAGTTGCCTCGAGGAGTCTGTCACCGGGCACTATCTCTCCCCGTTCTTGAGCGCCATGCACCATATGAAAGGCAGGTCGATCCTTAACCGATCCAGCCGGGTTATTCCCCTCTAATTTGCACAAGACGGTGACGTCCGGGGAGAGGTTTTCGTTGAGGCGTTGAAGCCGGATTAGTGGAGTATGACCGAGAGTAGATTCAATGGTTGAATATTGCACATGGGCCTCCTGTGGCGCGTAAGCATAACGCACTCAGGTTCTAAAGACTTATCGTATCAATCGAATGCTAGAGGTTGCCGGAAATATCGCTCATAATGCGCCTCGGAAATCGCAAGGAATTCGCTTTGAATTCGCTCCCAAATATCAGCGTTCGTGAGTGCCTCAGCCTCTGGGAGCTTTGCCAACCCCAAATCGAAAAGCCGCGGAAACCTTCCTCCAGTCTGTCGAAACAAGTCGTAAGCCCAACATTCTGGGGGCTGGTAGCTATGATATCTGAGTCCATGGGTCTCCAGCATCTCGCGCAGTCGACTAGCGTCCACGATCACAACATAGCGGTTGACTATACTGGATGTCAGTTCGCCCAACCGACGCAAAATGGCAGCCTTCTGGACATCGCTATACCCATTCCAATCAACTATCTCGTGAGCAAAACGCTTGCAGCCACGACAAACCGAGTCGCCGTAGGTCGTGGAGCACAGTCCAACACATGGGGTGGGTACCCTAGTTTGCATAAAAAAAACCAATCATTTGTATTTTATATAAATACGATTTAGGCCTGTGACAAAAAACAACCATGCATTACTTACCAACTATATGCCCATAAATCGTAATTTAGTCAGACTTTAATCCATTTAACAAATTTTGTTGATTTGTTATTCCGCTAATCACAGAATTAACTGATATGGCTCAGGGGGAGAACAGGTGATGTCAATGGACCTAGTCAACGAGACCATGGAAGACTGGAATAACAGAATCGCGGCCGCTGAAGAGATGATGCCGATCATCGGGCGTTTATTCAGGGAAAAATCAATCGAAACATCAATTTTTGGCCGTCTATTAAATAACCGTACCGTCATCAATGTCATCAAATGTTGTCGGTTTGCTCGACAGGTTGAGGATGAAGAACTAACGGCCGAAGAGGCACGTGAGGTATTGCGAGAGGTGGCTAAACTTGATCTTAATCCATGCCATGTAGATATTGGTAAATTAGCCGTCAACTATCGTCGACTTGGCGGTGAACGAAACCTTGCCGACTACGTGTCAGAAGAACTAGAAGGCGCTACCGGTGCCGCAACGGCATCGGATAAAAAAACAGATATTGTTCTTTATGGTTTTGGACGGATTGGCCGCCTTCTCGCCCGTGAACTCATTGCGAAATCAGGATCAAAAGAGGCCATCCGCCTACGCGCTATCGTCATCCGTCACAACGGCGACAATGATCTTATGAAACGTGCGAGCCTTCTCAGGCGCGACTCTGTGCATGGATCTTTCGATGGCACGATTACCATCGACCATGATAGCAATGCGATTATTGCCAATGGTCAACGTATCCAAGTCATCTATGCGTCTAGCCCCACCGAGGTCGACTACAAGGCCTATGGCATCACCAATGCACTGGTTGTTGATAACACCGGTAAATGGAGAGATCGCGAGGGACTCTCAATGCACCTAAAATCTGCGGGTGCGAGCCGAGTGCTTTTAACGGCTCCGGGTAAAGGCGACTTAAAAAATATCGTACACGGTGTAAATCATGCAGAAATCAATGACGCCGACACGATTATTTCGGCCGCAAGCTGCACGACCAATGCGATTACACCTGTACTTGCCGCTATCGATGAAAAATATGGCGTACAAAATGGACACGTTGAAACAGTTCACAGCTACACAAATGACCAAAATCTGACCGATAACTTCCATTTGGGCGATCGTCGTGGTCGCGCTGCCGCACTCAACATGGTGATCACTGAGACCGGCGCTGCAAAGGCTGTGTCGAAGGCCTTACCCCAACTCAAAGGGAAACTCACGGGTAACGCTATTCGCGTACCAACACCTAATGTATCCATGGCAATTCTCAAACTCAATCTTGACAAACCTGTGGAAAAAGATGAATTAAACGACTATTTACGCCACATTGCCGTCCACTCTAAACTACAAAAACAGGTGGACTATTCAAACTCGCCAGAGGCAGTCAGTTCTGATTTCGTTGGATCTAGAGCAGCAGGTATCGTCGACGGGCTTGCAACCATCGCGATCGGTAACAACAGCTGCGTCGTTTACATATGGTATGACAACGAGTACGGCTACAGTTGCCAGGTCATTCGATGCCTACGCCAAATGACCAAAGCCACTCTCCCAGCATATCCGATTACGAACTTATAAAAAAAGAGCTCGACACTACTTTAAGGACAGAGGCTTCGCTTTTTTTTGCTAAACTTCTATTTAGTCGCGCGCCGTGATCCGGTTCCTAAAAGGGCCCACCCACCGCGTTTAATTCAATTGAGTAGGGACGATTATTGTGCTTGAGGAATACCGAAAACATGTTGAGGAGCGTGCCGCTGAGGGCATAGCACCAAAACCACTCAGCGCCAACCAAGTCGCTGGCCTCGTAAAGCTTTTAAAAATCCCTCCAGCAGGGGAGGAAATGTTCCTTCTGGATTTATTGGCCAACCGCGTCCCCGCAGGCGTCGACGAGGCAGCCTACGTTAAAGCAGCTTTCCTTGCCGATATCGCTAAAGGAAACGCACAGTGTGATCTCGTGTCACGTGTAAAAGCGACACGTTTACTTGGTACTATGCTGGGGGGCTACAACATCCCCCCCCTCGTCGAGCTGCTGGATGATAGCGAAGTCGGACAAACGTCTGCTGAAGTTCTGAAAAGCACTCTGCTGATGTTTGACGCATTTCACGACGTGGAAGAAAAACGTCAAACCGGGAACATATTGGCGCAAGAAGTGATGGAATCATGGGCAAATGCTGAATGGTTCTTGGGTAAGCCAAAAGTTCCTGCCGAAATCAAAGTGACCGTCTACAAAGTGCCCGGTGAAACAAACACCGACGACTTGTCCCCAGCCGTAGACGCGTGGAGCCGTCCGGATATTCCACTGCACGCCCAAGCGATGCTAAAAGCACGGATGAAAAATCCTCTCGATACAATCGAAGAGCTGAAGAAAAAAGGTAACCCACTCGCCTACGTTGGCGATATTGTTGGTACCGGTTCCTCGCGGAAGTCGGCTACCAACTCGATACTTTGGCATATGGGCAATGACATTCCGTTTGTGCCTAATAAGCGTTCGGGTGGTGTTTGTATCGGAGGTAAGATTGCCCCAATCTTCTTCAACACTATGGAAGATGCTGGCGCCCTACCACTCGAATGCGATGTTACAACGATGGAAACCGGCGATGTAATCATAATCGAACCGTACAATGGCCTGATTTTAGATGAGCAGGGCAAGACGGTCACCGAATTTACGCTATCTAGCCAAGTGATCCTCGACGAGGTCCGTGCCGGTGGCCGTATTCCTTTAATAGTCGGCCGCGGCCTCACGCTTCGCGCACGAGACGCGCTTGGCCTTGGCGCTTCCGACTTCTTCAGAGAACCAGAGGTGCCTGCTGAATCAGGCAAAGGTTACACACTTGCTCAGAAGATCGTTGGTAAAGCCTGTGGTGTTCAAGGCGTTCGGGCTGGCACATACTGTGAACCCCGCATGACCACTGTTGGCTCTCAAGATACGACAGGTCCTATGACACGTGACGAGCTCAAAGAACTCGCTTGTTTAGGATTCCAAGCAGATCTAACTATGCAGTCATTTTGTCATACCGCAGCCTACCCAAAGCCTGTTGATGTAGAAACGCAACACTCATTACCCGACTTCATTTTAAATCGGGGTGGGGTGTCTCTTCGTCCCGGTGACGGCATAATCCATTCTTGGCTAAATAGGATGTTGCTCCCAGACACTGTAGGTACTGGCGGGGACTCACACACTCGTTTCCCAATTGGTATCTCATTCCCGGGAGGATCAGGTCTTGTAGCGTTTGCGGCGGCAACGGGTGTCATGCCTTTGGATATGCCAGAATCGGTTTTAGTCCGCTTCANAGGAAAAATGCAACCAGGTATCACATTGCGAGATCTTGTAAATGCAATTCCGTATANAGCACTTCAACGCGGCCTCCTGACGGTGGGCAAAGAAAGTAAGAAGAACTGCTTCTCGGGACGTATTNTCGAAATTGAGGGCCTTCCAACTTTAACCGTTGAGCAGGCGTTCGAGTTATCAGATGCATCAGCTGAGCGTTCGGCTGGCGGCTGCACAATCAAACTTGATGAGGCTCCTATTCGTGAATACCTCGAATCAAATACAACCCTATTGAAGTGGATGATTGCCGACGGCTACGGTGATGCGCGCACTATCGCGCGCCGCATTAAAGCAATGGAATCATGGCTTGCGGATCCAAGATTAATGGAGGCAGATGAAGACGCCGAATATGCAGAAATCATCGAAATTGATCTAAATGAAGTCAAAGAGCCTTTGCTAGCTTGTCCGAACGATCCGGATGATGTGAAGCCCTTGTCGGAGGTTCAAGGGACTGGCATTGATGAAGTCTTCATTGGTTCATGTATGACCAATATTGGACACTATCGAGCCGCAGGCGAGCTCCTAAAAAATGCCAGTTCAATTCCGACACGTTTGTGGATTGCTCCACCAACTCGTATGGATGAGCATCAGCTAATGGAAGAAGGTTATTACTCGATCTACGGGAAAGCTGGAGCTCGGACCGAAATGCCAGGATGTTCGCTTTGCATGGGTAATCAGGCTAGGGTCGCTGATAACGCAACTGTTGTTTCGACATCAACGCGCAACTTTCCGAACCGACTTGGTAACGACGCAAATGTTTTCTTAGCAAGTGCTGAATTGGCTGCTGTGGCGTCGATAATGGGTAAGTTGCCAACTGTTGATGAATACATGGAATTCGTCCAAAATATTAATTCCATGGCTGACAAAATCTACCGTTACATGAACTTTCACCAAATCGCAGAATTCCAGGCGAAAGCAAAGGAAGCTAACATCCCTGTGACGGATATAGCCTAAAAACGGTAAATAAAATCCGAGCATCCAGTAACGCTGCAACATCAACTTAAAAATGGTTTAGAAATAAAACTGCTGCAATAGGATCATTCAAAGTTTTGTGTCGATCTCCCTCTCTCGGCTGGTCGCTGCAGATTAATGAGCGATGTTAAGTTAGTTTTGTAACGACTGACATACGATTTACCGTCAGAATCTTATTTGTGAGTATTCTTCTAGGATCGCTTGCTTTCCCGCAACGCCGTTTAAGTGTTCAACGTTCCGTTGGGCCGCCAGCATCTTTCCAAGCGGAGAAGCCGCCCAAGTTACGAACATTGCTGTATCCCATATCAACCAGGGTTTTCCCGGTCAAAGCGGCCATACCGCCAGCCCCACAAATTACCAAAATTTCTTTATCTGTAGAAATCTGTTCATTGTAAAAATCAGTCGCTGGATCCGCTACGAATTCGATCATGCCACGAGGAATACGCAGGGCATCCTTCACAGTTCCGGACTGATCGATTTCTTTGCCATCGCGGACATCAATGACTGTTGCTTTACCAGAATTTATAATGGAAACAGCTTCCTCAACGCCGATCGACGGTACCAAAGCATTAGCTTCGCTCAGAAAATCTTGGGCCGTTTTTTTCATGTCCACTCCCACCTCTCCGTTTTTATTTAACCAATAGTTACCGGTTATTGAAAGATTTTAGTTAGAAAAAATATTACAAAAGCCGAAAAAGTTTTTAGCAAATGATGGAGCTGGCAAAATTTGCATTGGAGCCAGCAACGCGTTTATATGTTCAAAACGTCATCATTATCCCCAATTCGTTAATCTAGAGGTCAAATCTTGAAATCTCCATGCAAGGGCGTCTGCAAATATGATCCGGAGGGGATAATTTGCGTTGGTTGTAACAGAACCAAACGAGAAATTTCCCGCTGGGGCACAATGACTGATGGCGAACGCAAGAACGTGATGACGAAACTATCAAAACGAAGTCGCAATACAAATTGAAGCAACATTGTAATTATGAGATCCAATTCATAGATGAAGATTTTCTATCACTGCTCTGGGGAATGGGGAAAATTTTGGAGCTACAACAAACCATACAGCAGGCCCCATCGTAAAATTGTTAAAGACATAACGTACTAGTATGCACAGATCATTATCTTCTGTTTGTTTGAAACTTTTTACAAATCACTAAGGGTGATATAAAAACATCGGGCCAAGTAGTCATCGCAACCAACCATCGCTTTGATAACCACTCTTCCTAGGCTCTGAAGCTCTTTTATAATCTGCTAGATTGGAATCGTAAATTTGTTTCGTTGCGCATTGTGCTAGATAGCGTTTCTGCACCTCAGCAAGAATCTCGTGAGCAAACTCAAAAGACAGTAAATCCTAATCACACTGTGGAGGATATATCGCCCGACTAAAGTGAACCTGATGTTGCTTCAACACGCTCTAAAAAGCTTCAGCTAAACCAAGACACAAGCCAATCGAACCCGGACTTAAGCGCCGACGAAGCCTTAAATTGCTTGGACTACGGCTTACACTCAGGTTTGCTACCAGAAATTGTTACCACAATAAATAAAAATTACAGTTGGATAAGATACGAATGATTCTTATTTGCAATTTTGTGGTAAGCTTCATACTCGAGTTCAAGCCGAGAGCATTCTCCGTGCTTCCCCCCGGCTTGGACTTGTTCTACCAGATA
>PBZS01000051.1 GCA_002730235.1 Gammaproteobacteria bacterium
CCGAAACCCATGTGGGGCAATTTGTGCAGAGAACCAATCACCCAGGTGCTTGAGACGTTTACGCATTAACTTATGGTAGTCGCGTCCGAGCGCATAGCGCGAGATATAGGCTTTATTAGGATCATTCAGGATCTCTATGCAGTCTGTATTTTTAGGGAGATAGTCTAGACGGACTGAAATTATTCGTTGTGTTCCAGCGACTAGCTGAGTGGGATCCTTTCGAAGCTCTAAATTTCGTTTAAACCAATCCATAGTCCCTTGAAAACCAGCTTCAAGCCAAGCTTCGAGGAAGGGAACGTGCTGGGAGACGTCAGGATCAGTAACGCCGATAGATGTAAAGCCTAGTTCTAATGCTTTTTTCCTAAGCTTTTTGAAAGCATGATCTGATTGATGCCATGACGAGTCCATGACCGTTACACTAACAGAGTATTTTCAATTCGGAACACCTGATGCATATAGAATTAATTGATGAGTCGATGACAGACAAGCTCGGAGAATCACTTGCCAAGAGTTGCCCAGAAGCTCCGTTTCTTCTCACATTGACGGGCAATCTTGGTGTCGGTAAAAGTTATCTTGTGCGGGCTTTTCTGAAAAATCTTGGAGTGACCGGCGCTATTCCATCACCGACTTACACCCTATGTGAGACCTACACAATCGATAGAACATTGATCATCTCGCACATGGACTTATATCGACTTCAAGACCCTGAAGAGTTGGAATTTTTAGGATTCCGGGAGATGCTAGATGAGCAAGGTTTGCTGATTGAGTGGCCAGAGCGCGCGGCGTCCTTTCTTCCGTTTCCAGATCTTGGTTTACATCTGATGTGGGACGGCGAGCGGCGCATCTGTACACTAGCCGCAAGATCTGAAAAAGGGGAACACTGGTTATCCAATTTGGAGGTACTAAACGTCGCATGATGCGCGTCTTTCTAACTGTCATTTTTTTCTCCGTGACGTCTTGGGTACACGCAATTGAACTGAAGTCAGTGCGCTCTTCGACTGATCAGGACAGCTCACGTGTTGTTTTAGAGCTTTCAGGCAAACCAAGATTTTCTTATTTTGATTTGAATAATCCGAGTCGTTTGGTTTTAGATGTGACTAATCTCAGTGCAAAGATGTTTCAGGAACTCGTTGCCGTTGAAGATAAGAGAATAAAGCGTGTGCGCGCAGCGGTCCGCAGCAGAGGTAGTCGGCTAGTTTTTGACCTTGCCGGTCACTATCGATCAAATATTTTTGCGCTCAACGCGAAAGGAAAATTTCCCAATCGACTGGTTATAGATGTTGTTGGCTACGTGGCTGGTGAAAAGGTCTCAGTACGAAGTGATAAAGCTGAGGAATTGACCGAGCCGCCGGTTGAAAAACGGGATATCGTGGTCGCTATTGATCCGGGTCATGGTGGCAAGGACCCTGGAGCATCATCCTACGGTTTGATTGAGAAACAGGTTGTTCTGCAGATTTCCAAACGGCTAGCGCGACGGTTTCATAGTGAGCCGGGTTATCGTGCTGTTTTGACACGCGATGATGACCAATTTATTCCATTGAAGAATCGACCTCGTATCGCGCGCGAGGCTGGCGCTGATTTCTTTTTATCGATTCATGCGGATAGTTTTCCTAAGAACAAAAGTGTTCGCGGGACCGGGGTGTATGCTTTGTCTTTGCGTGGTGCAAATTCGGAATTATCTAGGTGGTTGCAGAATACCGAGAATTCTGACGATTTGGCGGGTGGTGTTGATCTTGGTGATGTAGATAATTCTACGCGTCAAGTATTGCTTAATATGTCGATGGAATCCGCCATAAGGATCTCTAAGCAGGCTGGGAAGTTTGTGTTGAGTGATTTGACCGATATGGGTCGGGTACATAAGAAACAAATTGGCCTTGCGAATTTTGTCGTATTGAGGAGCCCGGATATTCCATCTCTTCTGATTGAAACGGGTTTCCTATCTAATCGGTCTGATGCAAAGCGTTTATCGAGCTCTCGAGAACAAGAGAAGATTGCGGGCGCTATTTTTGAGGGTATCAAACGGTATTTCGAGAAGAGTCCGCCGGCAAATACATTTGTAGGCTGGCGCAAGCAGAACAAAGGCAAACGGATGACCGTTGAGGTCAAGCGGGGCGATACGTTATCTGAACTTGCCTCGCGATACGGATTATCATTACAGGCTCTGAAAGAGCTGAATGGCCTGCAAACTGATGTGATTCGCCTTGGTCAAAAGCTAGAGGTTCCAGTAACACTTAGATAGCATTTACGAATACAGCGGACGCAAACTAATACTCAAAATTTGCTGTTTGTAGTTGGACTTTCACGGTGGACCTTGGTGAATAACGATCGCTTCCGTTGATATTGTGCTTTTTATAATTGGTCTCTCTTTGTGCGTGAAAGTTTTCATGCCGGTTTTTGGCTTGGTAATAGAGATTCCCGCGGGAGTTGGCATGAATTGCTTGTTTCATTTACGGTGATTTCAGCTGTAATGTCAGTTTCAAGTAAATAGTAGCGCAACCGTTTGTGGCTATTTGTCTGCCTTTTTCGTGCGTGAGCCTAGAGTAAACCAAACCGGTTCAATATATCCATTCTCGTATAAAGCTCTTAGAAATTTGGGATGCTATGGTGGAGACTAAAACGCCTACTCCTAAACGTAAGTTGAGACGGTTTTATCACGGACGATACGCAGTTTCTCCTGTAAGGTATGTAAAAATTTATGAAATCTAAGTCTTTTATAACCATCCTTTCTACGCGTCTTGCTAATCAAATCGCTGCTGGTGAGGTGGTGGAACGTCCGGCAAGCGTGGTTAAGGAACTGGTAGAAAATGCGCTTGATGCTGCGTCTACGCAGATCGATATTGATTGCGAGGCCGGTGGTAGTGGTAGGATTCGGATTCGTGATAATGGATGGGGAATTCCGTCGGACGAGCTGAAGCTCGCTTTATCGCGACACGCCACAAGTAAAATTATCGATCTCGATGATCTTGAGGCTGTTAGTACTCTTGGATTTCGTGGTGAGGCTCTGGCCTCAATTGCCTCGGTATCTCGTCTTGATCTGACTTCAGCCATAGAGGGTGAGACTGGGTCTATAGTCTCAGTTGAGGGCCGGGATATGGCTACGTCAGTTGATCCATCACCACACCCTCGAGGCACGACGGTAGATGTTCGTGACCTATTTTTCAATACTCCGGCTCGTCGGAAATTTTTAAAAACTGAAAAGACGGAGTTTGGGCATATTGACACAGTCGTAAGCCGCCAGGCATTGAGTCGTTTTGATGTTGGCTTCCGATTAGTCCACCAAGGTCGCGCGATCCGGCAGTTAGCCCCCGCGCTCTCGGAAAATGCAAAGACTGCGCGTATTTCGCAGTTGCTGGGTAGGGGCTTTTTGGATAGCGCTCTTTCTGTGAACGCAAGTGCTGTCGGGCTTTCACTAAAGGGATGGGCCTGTCGAGCAACATTTAATCGGGGACAAGCCGACTTTCAGTATGTTTTCGTCAATGGCCGATTTGTTCGTGATAGGTTGATATCGCATGCATTGAGGCAAGCCTATCGCGATATCTTGTTCCATGGCAGACACCCTTGTTTTTTGCTGTATTTGGAGCTCGATCCTGCACAAGTCGATGTAAATGTACATCCCACAAAAAATGAAATTCGATTTCGCGATTCGCGATTAATTTATGATTTTTTATTACGCTCGGTGAGACGAGTTCTGGCTGATGATCGGCCTGAGCAAATGCTTGATCAGCATAATTCGTNGGAATCTTCGGGCGCCAACCAGGGTGACACTGATCAGTACCAATCAACTTTGGGGCTCAATCCCTCGAAACCAATTGACCCNTTTGATACATTCTCGAGGTTNCTAACGCCTATACGNAATGACGGAAANCCACCNGATTCACCAACTGATATTCCNCCAATGGGTTATGCCATAGCGCAACTACACGGGGTTTATATCTTGTCTCAGACTCAGGACGGCATGATTATTGTTGACATGCACGCTGCACATGAGCGAATTACATATGAGGCACTCAAACAAGCACTTGATGAAAATGGACTTGTGAGTCAACCGTTATTGCTACCGGTCTCACTAAATGTCAGTCAACGCGAGGCCTCGTTGGTGGAGGAGGCTACCGAGCTTTTTCATCAACTTGGGCTTGGCGTTCAACGTTTAGGCCCTGAAACTATCAGAATTGAGCATGTTCCAGCGATTCTTAAGCGAGCCAGTCATGAAGATTTGGTGCGGAATGTATTAAGTGATTTGGCCGCTGTTGGAACGAGTGACCGAGTTACCGAGGCCAGAGACAATCTTCTGGCGACCATGGCCTGTCATGGGTCAGTCAGAGCAAACCGGCACTTAACTATCCCAGAGATGAATGCGTTACTGAGAGATATCGAGAATACAGAGCGTTCGGCTCAATGCAACCACGGTCGACCGACATGGACGGCTCTATCCATGTATGAGTTGGACCGTTTATTCTTGCGGGGACGCTGATTAGCCACCAGTTGCTAAGATTCGAATAACCCCCTTGGGCTTTGAGTTGACGTTTTGCACTAATGAAGTCGGCTGGCTATACAGAGTCGTTTCTGAACCGAAGCTATCTACAACTACAGCGCGGATGCGAATTAAACTGCCGACATGTCCCTGTGCCAACGTCATACTATTACCGTAAACATCTGGAATCGAATTCCATGATCTACCATTGTCTGACATTTCCCACGTAGATCGAACATTGGCTATGCCATCATCGTCAGATAAATTTGAAGTATCAATTTCTAGGCGTTGGCCTTTCTTAGATTGGCCCATGATCATAACTTCGCCTTCGACAGGATCATCGATGTTCTGAACCATATTTGTTGCTGGTGTAACCAAAGTTTCCTTTGTTCCAAAGGCATCGTTATATGACACGAGCACACGGTAGGCGAATCCGACTTCGGCCTGATTTAGCCGAAGAAGCGCAGGGTTGGAAGAATTAGTTTGGTATGGAGTCCAACGAGCGGCGTCTGAAGACCGTTCCCATACGTATGAAAATTGACCAACTCCATCTTCATCAGAAATACCTGAGACATCGATCTTAATGGTGTTATCTTCAACCGGCGACCCACTGATGATTGGTAGCCCTTTTGGTAAATCGTTAGCGTTTTGAACTCCGCCCGTCGGTGCTGTTTCGATAACTTCAAGCGTTCCTTCGCCATCGACGTATTGAATGACAACACGCAGTGAACGACTAACGTGATTCTGTCGTGGCGTAAAAGATTGTGATGTTGCGCCGTCGATAGTTTGCCAACCACCACTTGGTAGCTGTACCTGCCACTGCATAGTCAGATCACCGAGGCCATCCTCGTCGTAGAGATTCGAAACATCAATTACGAGAGGTTGGTCCTCCATAGGCCCGTTACCACTCTGACCGCCTTGCTTGGAGTCGGCCTCTAGGCTTTCATTTTTTGCTACTGAAGGCCCAGTTGATCGGGAACTCGTCGATTTTTGGGTAGTATTTCCTGCAGGAGCAACATTGGTCTCGGCGCCCCGTGTTACAGCAGTTCTCTTTTCTGTTTCTACAACTTGTGCGGCCTCTGCTGGCTCCGCTGCCTCTATTCGCTCGGCCGCGATAGCAGCTGCAGTTGCAGCTCGTTCCGCTTGCTCTTTTGCGCGCTGTGAATAATTCGCATCAGCATAAACAACCGTACAGGCGCATCCAATTACAAGGGCTATTAGCTGGGCCGCTAGGCGCTGTAAGTACATTCGAATCCCTATGGTATCAGTGGTCTTGTAGCAGAATGTACAGTCAAGATTCGGTTTGAGCAACGATTCCTGTAGTTTAGACCTTTAAAACCCGTGTTTTCAATGTTTTCAAAGACCTGCTGAATAAAATGAGTAAATATTGAAAGGCGGTTACAGTTATTGTCGATTTTTCTCGTTGAGGGTCGATACAGCGTTGAAAAACCTTTATGCAATGCGGGTTTGAACCCAGTTTGCATTGAAAATATCGTCGGATTTGTTGACCAAGCTGCGGAGAAATTTTATCTCGTTTTGTAAAAATTTGTTTAACTGATCAGGGTATATTAAACTTTAGTCTTATATGGAGGTGTATCTTTGAATATTGCGGTTTTGGGATCCGGTACGATTGGGCAGAGTTGGTGTGCACTTTTTTTAGCGGCAGGTCACGAGGGATTTGCTTATGATCCGAACCCGAACAGGGAACTAGAGATACGAGAGTTTGTTACCAATTCTGAAGTAACTCTCCGAGCACTTGGTTATCAACATGCGGGTTCACTGACGGGTTTTTGCTTCACCACGGATGCAGCTAAGGCTGTTAAGGGTGCACAAGTCATTCAGGAGAGTGCTCCGGAGAATCTTGCTCTTAAACAAGAATTATATCGAATCATTGAATCGGCGCTTGATCCCAAGTCTACTATTTTATCATCGACCTCTGGGTTAACACTCGACATGCTTCAAATTGGTTTTTCCGATCCATCGAGGATACTAATTGCGCACCCATTTAATCCGCCACATTTGATCCCCCTAGTGGAAGTTTTGGGTAATGAATTAACGGCGCCTGATCTTATTGAATGGGCTCTATCTTTTTATGAAGGGCTTGGCAAGGTGCCGATTGAGTTGAAGAAAAGTGTTCCAGGTCATGTTGCCAATCGTATCCAGGCGGTGCTTTGGCAAGAAGTATTGCACCTAGCGAAGGAGGGTGTCGCCTCCCTATCTGATATTGATAAAGCCATCGCAAATGGTCCCGGTTTACGGTGGGCGATTTATGGCCCAAATCAATTATTTTCACTAGCAGCTGGCGCAAAAGGTCTCGAGGGATTTATTGATCATCTTGGGCCGTCCTTTCAAGGCTGGTGGTCGGCAGCTGGTCACGTGGAGTTGGACTTTGATACCCGGCAGTTCATTGAAGGACAGTATCCTAGAATCGATGAAAACGAATGCAGGGCAATGAAGGCTCATCGGGATCATCTAATCTGTCAGATATTAAATGCGAAAAAGCTCTAGACAGGGTTTTTTGTGGTGGTCATTTCAATCCGCTAATCATATCTATCTAC
>PBZS01000052.1 GCA_002730235.1 Gammaproteobacteria bacterium
GCGTCCGGGGGACGTATCGATTAATGTTTCTGGATCTATCAGACCCAGATCAATTGCGGTTGCTACCGTAAAAGGTTTTATTGGTGATCCAGGCTCCATTAAATCGGTAACCGCCCGATTACGAACTTTTTCAGGTTGTCGGGCCGATATATCGTTAGGATTAAATGTTGGCTGCGCAACTAAAGCGAGTACTTCACCAGTCAAAGCATCGACCAATACCGCACTTCCACCGACTGCCTGCGCTCGTGCTACAGCCTCTTTCAGTGCCCTATAAGTGAGATATTGCAATCGAAGATCTATTGATAATCGCAAATCTCGGCCTTGCTTAACCTCTTGGCCCGCGCTCACGTAACGCACTACATTCGAGCGGCGGTTACGCAACACATGCCGTAACCCATCCTCACCTGACAACCAGTCGTTAAAAGAAAGCTCCAGACCTTCCTGACCGCTATCTTCGATATTCGTAAAACCAACCAAGTGAGCGGCGACCTCACCGGCGGGATAAAAGCGACGGAATTGACGAAGCACCTCGATTCCATCTAACTCAAGCGTTTCAATTTGATTAGCACGCTCCGGAGTTACATAACGTGAGAGATACAAGAATGGCGATACGCTCTTTGCTACACGATCACGCAACCTATCTGCATGAATATCCATTAGGGGCGCAAGTGTCTCAGGCCAAGAGGAATCTGATAGTTTCTCGGGACGAGCAGCAATTGCAGCGACCGGTGTCGAGATCGCGAGCGGTTGTGCAAACCGATCCGTAATCATGCCCCTATATGCTGGTATCTTCTGATAACGAATGGTGATCTCATCGCTGATATCTCTCAGATTTCTTGTCTCGAGGACATGCAGCCAAATCAAACGTCCGCACACAGTCATGGCCAGCAAACCAAGTGCCAAACCAACAAGCCATAATCGCCAGCGGCTGGATGCCTGTCTTTCCTTGGTAATCAATCCGACCGCTCCATCAATATCATGGCATCAACACCCACCGCGCCTAATGACAAGCTGTGGCGTGCTATTGAATCGATGCGCATATCGGCAGATACGGCACCACGTTCGAGCATCAGCCGCCCCCACTCAATCATGAGCCGGTCTCTTTCAGCTCTCAGCTCTTGCAATTTCGAATACATCTGACGCGTCTGATATGCACTATCAATCATGAACATCGAGGTAATCAGGATTGAGAAAACCAACAGAACAGATAACCAGATATCTGAACGATGGAACCACTGCATTAGGCTGCCTCAGTCCGTTCTGCGACCCGAAGTACAGCGCTTCGTGCTCTCGGATTCATCTGTACTTCGTCTGGACCCGCTTTGATTGCCTTACCGACAAGTCTTAATTTTGGTTTCGCAAGATTTTCAGGTAAGGGCATCCTCGGATCACCTCGAGGAAGACGCGATGCGTCTCGTAATGCTAGCTTTACGAGACGATCTTCTAATGAATGAAAGGAAATCACCGCCAACCGACCGCCAATTTCAAGACGATTCGTGGCCGCAGTCAGTCCTTGCTCAACCTCTGTCAACTCACCGTTGATATGCAGACGAATAGCCTGAAATGCGCGAGTTGCTGGATGCTTGTTTCGATCAATAACAGGTTGAGCATCGCTGATAATTTTACCGAGCTGCGCGGTTGTCTGGATTGGCGTAGTAGCCCGTGCTTCCACAATCGCTCGAGCAATCCGACGTGAGAATCGCTCTTCGCCAAAAAACCAAAGTACGTGGGCAATTTCTTTGGTATCAGCTCGCGCTATCCACTGAGCGGCTGACTCCCCACTTGTTGGGTCCATCCGCATATCAAGTGGCCCATCTGCTTGGAAGCTAAAGCCTCGATAAGCTTCATCAAGCTGTGGCGAAGACACCCCCAGATCCATCAATATGCCTTCCACACGCCCTATACCAAGGACATTGAGTGCTGCCTCTAAACGCGAGAAAGCAGTATGTATTATCTGAAAACGTGGATCTTCCCGAGCTAATTCAATCCCAACAGATACTGCGGACGGATCGCGATCCAAGCCGATCAGGCGACCAAACTCTCCTAAGGATGCTAATATTGCCTGCGAATGACCGCCACGACCAAAAGTACAATCCAGGTACACCCGATCTTGCTTAATGCATAGTGCGTTCAGTGCTTCATGAAGTAGCACTGGTATGTGATTCATCGCACCCTCCCTTATAGCGACAGATTAATTAGTTCGACCGAGCCATCCGTATCAAATGACTCATTGAGATATGTCTCTGTCATCGATGTCCAACGCGTCTCACTCCAGATTTCAAACTTTTGACCCTGACCAACGAGAATTAAACGCTTATCAAGCTCTGCATGATCACGATGCGTCGCGGGTAAGAGAAGACGATTTGCAGCATCAAGATCAACCTCAGTTGCGTAACCAACCATCAGATGCTGAAGGCGACGAGCCTGGCGACTCGATGAATTTGGAAGAGCATTGACTTGGGACTCGATAAACTCCCAATCAGCAAGCGGATAAAGCAGTAAACAGCGGTCGAATGGATGTACTGTAACGACCATATGACCGTCACAGCGATCTGTCACGCGAGGCCGGTACTTTGCGGGTAATGCAGCCCGCCCTTTGACATCCAAGTTGATCGGGTTGATCCCGCGAAACACTGTCTTCTCCTTGAAAAGTTAAAGGCAAATATTTTATAAATACCCACAACTCACCACTTTTTCCCACGATGAGACTCTATGTACCCACTAGAAGACAGTCAAATCACAATGCAATCAGAACAAGCAGACTCTGAAATCAATTATTTAAAATAATCAATAAATAATTGTATTATATAAATTAATTAATTTTGAAAGGGTGCAAAAAAGCGTGCTGAAAATCTGAAAAAGGGAGTGGGGCAAAGTGGAAAATATTTGAGTTAGCCGATAAGCCGGGTTCTGTCTTGGACAATCATTCATCTAGGTATTACGTCACCGCAATACTCAAGCGACCTACCCGAATCCAACGCGAGGCACGCCGAGTGGATTCCTATTTGGTCTTGCTCCAGGTGGGGTTTACCATGCCGTCGCGTGTTACCACTGACGCGGTGCGCTCTTACCGCACCCTTTCACCCTTACCGACAGAGTCGGCGGTCTGCTCTCTGCTGCACTTTCCGTAGGCTCACGCCCCCCAGGTATTACCTGGCACCTTGCCTCGAGGAGCCCGGACTTTCCTCTCCTGTCAAACAGCAGCGATTGCCTGGCTAACTCAGTAATAGTGTCTACGCTTCAGACTTGCCGGTCAATTGGCGATACAACGTTCTCTTCGGAATTCCTGTGATTTCAGAGGTAAGCGCAGCCGCTTTTGAAGGCGGAAGCTCCCGAGAAAGCATATTAAGAAGTTGATCTGTTGCTAGCTCACAAGTAGATCGCTTTGTTTTCGAGGGCCCCAACACAACCACAAATTCCCCACGGATTCGATCAGGGTTATCGATAAACCAATTCTCACAATTTCCCGCGGTGATACGAATAAGTTGTTCATGTGTTTTTGTCAGTTCACGGGCGAATAGCACACTGCGTCCTACTGCTTTTGTATCCAGACGTTTACCTAAGTCCACAATTCGATGCGGAGCCTCATAGAAGATCAATGTACCCGCAAAAGCTAGTGCGACATCAAGCTCCTGATCTCGAGTACTGGATTTGCTCGCAAGGAACCCAAAGAAGTGTGATGGCGTAACAGGAAACCCACTTACAGACAACGCAGCTGTTAATGCACACGGACCGGGAACAGGGATCACAGAATAACCGCATTCGATAACCCGACTGACCACAAACCTTCCCGGATCGCTGATTGTCGGCGTTCCAGCATCTGAAATAAGCGCGAGGGAATTTCCACGCTCGAGGGACTCAATAACTTTTCCAGCCTTGCCAACTTCAGAATGGGAGTTGAACGATACCATGCGCGTTAAAACACCAACCGATTTTAAGATCTGCCCGCTTACCCGCGTATCTTCAGCTAGAATCACATCGACTTGAGACAATACCTCGATGGCTCGTGGCGAAAGATCACCCCATTGACCAATCGGCATTGCGACAACGTAAAGAGCAGGTGATAAACTATTGATTGAAATATCTTGTGACACTATGAGCACCGATTTGTTGTTACTCATTAAGCCTGCACGAAAACTTATTCTCAAAACAAGCGGTTTAGCGGCCATTGTTGTGGTGGTCGGCTGTCAGCAGCAAGTTAAGCCGCCAGTGACTGAGGTACGTACGACGGAAAAAATACAGGTATCGATTCCTGAGGAGCAAGCAGATACCGATGTGATGATCGAGCCATCACTGCCTGAGCAAATCGACTGGAATCGTCGTTCGCGTGAGATCGCCCGGACAGAATTGTCACCAATCATCCGCGCGCAAATGACGACAATCACCGAAGAAACAGGGATCGAGTCTCCACCCACGATTCCACCGAAGTCGTCTCAAGCCAAAATTGAGGCGTCTTCATCCATCGAAAATATACCCACAATTCAAAGTACTGATGAGACATCAACACCAGTCGTTGATGAGCCTCCAACTGCAATTATCACAAGGGATCCAATCAAGACCGCAGCGAACTTGCTTTCGCAAAATCAGCCTGAATCAGCAATTCTTACAATAAATGGGGTTGATCCTCGAACTCTCTCAGCAAGTCAGCGTGCAGGCATATTAAAGATCAAATCAAGCGCGTATCGCCTATTAAATATGACTATTGCTGCGCTACGATTCGATGCCGAAAGGCTCCGATATCTCGAAACAGAAACTTTGGTCATCGCCACAATGAAAATTCTCGAAGATCTTGAACGACTACCCGAAAGAATTCTCTTGGATTTGAGCGTTGGTACCGATCTTCTCGCAGGCATGGCTCACGCTCTTCAGCTTAAAACAACGCAAAACGGGGACGCCATCTCCCAATGGTTACGAAAATATCGTGATCATCCACTATTGAAAGCAAATCTCCCTGACTATGCCTTCCTTACTAACGCTGAGCCACCCAAGGACTTTGAAATTTCCATACTTCTGCCACTATCTGGCGATTTAGCAAATGCAGGACGCGCCATCCGCGATGGTATTTTGTATGAGTATCAAAAACATCGCCCAGACTTGGGAATTGCACTCACCATTATTGACAGTGAATCATCGACAGCAGACACGCTTGCACAGATCGGGCGATCCGCAATCACTGAGTTCGTCATAGGACCCTTGCAAAAAGACAAAGTTACAGCATTTTTGCGAACAGAACCAAAAGTCCCGGTATTAGCACTTAACCGTGTACCCACCAATAAACTTGACTTAACGTCCCCCGTCTACAGCCTAAGTCTAGCTGTTGAAGACGACGCTGAGTCTGCAGTGAATCAAATTGCACGAGAGATGGATCAACCACGGATAGTTGTATTTCATTACGACTCAACGCTTGGAACTCGCGCCGCCGAGGCAGTACACAACCAAATAGAAGTCATAGGAGGATCAACTGCGGGGATCTTTGTTCTGGATCAAAAGAAACCTGAAATAGCAATCACCAAAGCATTTGGAGTCTCAGATAGCAATGACCGACGCCGCAAATTGTCCAAAAATCTGAACCTCCGGCTAGAGCACACGCCGCGAATTCGCCAAGACATGTCCGCAATTATCGTCTATACAGATCCCAAACGAGCGCAGCAAATAAGACCTCTGCTCGATTTTTACTATCTCGAGGATACTGAGGTTTATCTGATCGGCGCTTACAGATCCGATATCTCAGATATTACCGAAGATCTTAAAAATACAAATGTAATGGTGACACCCTGGGATTTAGGAACAGGAGCCAAAGATGACCTGTATTCGAGGCAGAATGCTCAGGGTGTATTTGGCTCACTGGTCGCTATTGGCGTTGATGCGATGAGAATGGCTACGCAGCTTGGATTCGGTGGATCCACCTCTTTCCAAGGAGAAACAGGATATTTAACTCTCCGAGCAGATTCACTCATCCATCGGCAACTCTCGAATGTGCGGATCTCAAGAAGTGAGGAGATCAGTGTCGATCTCTGGGAACCACTTCCATCGCTTCTTCAATCGGATTTATTACATGCCGAACAATGAGATTTTAGAGGAGCGCATAGCCATGCGTCTTGCGAAGGCAACAGATATCCTTCACAAATCTTCTAATTTAATACCACAACTAGTGACAGCAGGGCAGAAACTCTCAGACTGCATCTTAAATGACGGTAAAATTCTCGTCCTCGGAAATGGTTCATCGGCTTTTGTTGGGCAAATTTTTGCAGCGCATCTCATGTATCGTTTCGAGCGAGACAGGCCCGGACTTCCCGCCATTTCGTTAAACGCGGATGCCACTATGATTAACTCACTCAGCGACGAATCGCGTTCTGAACAATATTCTCGGCAGATAAAGGCACTTGGTAGGACGAGCGACTGTTTACTCATCATCTCAGCCACCGGAACGTGCGCGGATCTGATTCAAGCGGTTAGTGCAGCACATGAACTCGAGCTACCCGTCATAGCCCTCACTGGCAGTGACGATGGTAAAATATCCACATTATTGAATTACGGAGATATAGAGATTCGAGTAGACTCTGACTATCCCCCGACGGTTAGGGAACAGCACTTGCTGCTAATTCATTGTTGGAATGAACTAATAGATCTTCAAATTTTCGGCTAACGAAAGGAGTTTGTAATGCGTATTACCGCGAGCCTTGCGGCGCTTGTAATGAGCCTGATGGTTGGATGTGCAACTGTAATTGATTCAACAACATCAGAACCAATTTTAGATAACCGCGGTAGTCGTACGACTGGACAATTTATCGATGACGAAACGGCTGAAGTGACGATCGCCGTCAATCTTAAAAAAGCATCGCAAGAACTCAAAGTTAGTAACATCAACGTTAAGGTTTACAATGGTGTTGCGCTGATCGCAGGACAAGTACCATCGGAAAATGCTAGACAAATTGCTGGAGAAGTTACCACACAGCATCGCGGTATTGTTCGCGTAATTAATCAACTTGAGATTGCTGGCAAAGCAACCATCATTTCGGAAATAAATGATCTAACTATTTCAACGCAAGTCAAGGCCTTGATCCTGAAAGACCTAGGTCGCGATGTCTATCAAAGAACACTGACCACAACAGAGAACAGTGTCGTTTACATAATGGGGTTCGTCTCGCAAACTGAAGCTGCCGCGGTTGAAAATGTCGTCAGCTCAGTCCGTGGTGTAAAGCGGATTATTAGGGTATTCGAATATATCGACTAATCATCAGATTTGACTACACGAAGCGCTGGCCGCTGACGACTGGATGGATCTGTTTGTGTCGAATCATGGCCTTGGTATCGACCAAAACTCTGCGACTTGGTTGAATCTTTGGGTAAACTTGGCACACCGCCGGGTTCTTGCCCAAAGGCCATCCCAAGACCCGACTCTTGCCCGTAAATCGCTGTAATCGACCCATAGGGTAAAACGATATCAGTGGGAATACCGTCGAAGCGCGTTTGAAACGTCACCGCAAATTCCGCCATCGACCAACTATTTAATGCTCTAGGAGCCAGATTCAAAACTATCTGGCCATCCTTAATGTGGCTCTGAGGGATTTCGATGCCCGGATACAAACAATCAACGATAACGTAAGGATCTTCGCCTCCATCGACGATCCAGTCATAAAGAGCACGAAGCAAATATGAGCGCGAGGATCCAAGAGCCATTTAGCTACGTGGCATATCACGCTCAGATTCAGACAGACTCGCCTGGAACGCGTCACGGTTAAATATACGATATTGATAGTCTTGGAGACCACGCGTTTGCTTAACTGGGAGCTCAATACCCAAGTATGGCAACCGCCAGAGAATTGGGGCAAAAGTGCAATCGACTAGAGAGAATTCCTCACTCATAAAATAAGGCATTTCTTCAAAAATCGGAGCTACCGCAACCAACTGCTCTTTCAGTTCTTTTACAGCTGAAGGGGACCTCTTATTATTGCGCCTCGCCAGCTCAATAGTGCGAATCAATCCAGTCCATTCTGTTTCGATCCGATGTAAAAACATCCGCGCATTTGCCCGCGCTACAGGATAGACCGGAAGCAACGGAGGATGGGGAAATCTTTCATCCAGATATTCCATGGTAATGTTTGGATCGTACAAAACTAGATCGCGATCTACCAATGTCGGAAGATTGTTATACGGGTTGATCTCTGACACTTCTTCTGGGATATCATCAGAATCACAATTAACGATATCAACTGTTACTCCTTTTTCTGCAAGTACTATCCGTACACGATGCGAAAGGTGATCAGTTGGATCAGAGAAAAAGGTCGTTGTGGAACGCTTGGTAACAAGTGACATATAATTTTAATCTCCGTAAATTAGACGAAACGGCCGGCACTATAGGGCTGTTCATATGAATGAGGCTCGGTCACGCCTATCGCACGTCCTTCCAATACTCCCGCTTCAACAAGTACGCAAACACGAAAAACAGCATGAGGAACAAGAGCACATAAATGCCAATATCGTGGGCCTTAGCTTTGGTTGGCTCTCCGACATACTCTAGAAAGTTTACTAGATCGTATATCAACCTATCGTATTCGGCTGCGGAAAGCTGCGCTGTACCTTCGACCACTTCGAGACTACCGCACTGCCGTTCGGATAGTGACTGTCCGGAGCCAAGATCTGCTTGAGCAATAACGTTGTCGCGAGTTATCACCTCATCACACACGGCATGCTGCAGGCCTTGAAGCGGCTCAAGCACATGTGGCATCCCTACCTTCGGGAAAACCTTGTTGTTAACACCGAGCGGCCGCGACGGATCCACGTAAAATGTCTTCATATATGTGTAGACCCATTCGGGTGATCGCTTTCGCGCAACTAAAGTCAAATCAGGCGGTGGAGCACCAAACCATTCTGCCGCCCCCTTCGAAGGCATAGCAATGCTGCCTAAATCGCCAATTTTCTTATCGCTTGGGACAACCGCCTGCACCATGATTTCGTGATCAACACCTAAATCAGTAGCCGTTCTCTCATAACGCTGATACTTAAGTGAATGACAACCCATGCAGTAGTGACTGTATGTTGCAAGACCACGCTGCAATGACTCTTTATCTGTGTAGTCCAGCTCTATTTGCTCGAGTGGATAAGTTGACCCCCCGGCAGCGAATGTCACTGATGAGAAAAACGCTACAACTAGACCGAGGGCTAATTTCATTTTGTCACCCTCTGCGGAACGACCTCAGTCGACTCCCAGCGGGTGTACCAGGGCATTGCAAGAAAAAATAGGAAGTAAACCGCGGTCCCGAGTTGAGCAAGTGCGGTGCGCACTGGCGTCGATGGTAGCGATCCTAAAATTCCAAGCATCACAAAGGAAAACGAAAATAAGACCAACATCAATTTCGAAAGGTTTCCTTTGTAACGGATGGAACGAACAACACTGCGATCGAGCCACGGTAAAACGAACAAAATCGCTATTGCAGCACCCATCACAATGACGCCCCAGAACTTCGCATCAAGGCCAAACATTGGAAAGGTTATAGCGCGTAACATTGCGTAGAACGGAGTAAAATACCAAACAGGTGCTATGTGTTCCGGTGTCTTCAAAGCGTTCGCAGGTTCAAAATTTGCATGTTCGAGGAAGTATCCACCCATTTCTGGGAAGAAAAAAATCACAACACTGAATACGAATAGGAACACGGCAAGGCCGACAGTATCTTTCACCGTGTAGTAAGGATGAAAGGCTATACCGTCGAGTGGTTTACCGCTTTTATCTGTACTATCTTTGATATCAATCCCATCTGGATTATTTGAACCAACCTCGTGCAGAGCCAGGATGTGCAGAACAACAAGGCCTGCGATCACTAAAGGAAGCGCAATTACATGTAAGGCAAAGAAGCGATTGAGCGTTATTCCACTAATAAGGTAGTCTCCTCGGATCCATTGGGCCAAATCAGCTCCAATCACTGGGATCGCAGAGAACAGGGATACGATGACCTGAGCTCCCCAATAAGACATCTGCCCCCAAGGCAACAAATACCCCATAAATGCTTCGGCCATTAGTAACAGGTAAATAGCCATCCCGAAAATCCAAATTAACTCCCGGGGCTTCTGATATGAACCATACATAATTCCACGGAGCATATGCAGATATACCACGACGAAAAAAGCTGAGGCGCCGGTTGAGTGCATGTAGCGAATCAACCAACCCATCTCAACGTCCCGCATGATGTATTCAACTGAGGCAAATGCCCCCTCTGCACTTGGTTCGTAGCTCATGGTCAGCCAGATACCGGTCAGGATCTGGTTTATCAATACTATTAATGCCAGCGATCCGAAGAAGTACCAGATGTTAAAGTTCTTAGGTGCCCAATATTGTGCAAGGTGAGTATTCCACGCATCCATAATGGACAAACGCTGGTCAACCCATCCAACCAAGCCTGTCGCTTCGGTTTTACGCAAGCCCATTAAACACTCTCCTCGTCGATGCCGATGATTAGCACGTTATCACTTTCATAAGAGTGCGGTGGCACAACCAGGTTTGTGGGGGCCGGAACACTCTTGTATACTCGGCCAGCTAAATCGAATGACGAACCATGACACGGACAAAAATATCCCCCCAGCCAGTCATTGCCGAGATCAGCGACACCTACTTCAGGGCGAAATTGAGGCGAACACCCAAGGTGCGTGCAAATCCCAACCAACACAGCAATCTCAGGATTAATCGAGCGTACTTCATTAGTGGCATATGAAGGTTGTTGAGGTTTCTCGCTTCTAGGGTCAGCAACTCTATCTGTAGTCGCCTTTAAGCTCTCAAGCATTTCTGGGGTGCGACGTAGCACAAAGACCGGCTTGCCCCGCCACTCAGCGCGAATCTGCTCCCCTGGAAGGATCTTTGAAATATCAACTTTTACCGGAGCACCGGCCGCTTTAGCTTTCGCGCTGGGTTTCCAGGACGCCAAAAATGGTGTCGCAACACCCACTGCGCCAACTGCACTGAGTGCTGTGGTTACACCAACTAAAAACTTCCGGCGCGAAGAGTCGGCGGACGGCGCCCCTTCATCTACGACTACACCTGTCATAATCCATCCTTTAGATACGTTTGCGGAGCTTTCGATTTCCCGTTGTTGTAAAGGTGGCTACGCTTGCAGGCAGTTTCAACCCTCGTAATTTTTATGGTTCCGATCTTTTTAACAAAAAAAATCCACACAGACAGGCTTCTCGGACGTCTCGAAAAAAAATTACCGCTTTGAGAACTGTGGACGTTTGCGAGCTTTACGCAACCCAACTTTTTTTCGCTCTACTTCGCGTGCATCACGGGTAATGTAACCAGCGCGACGCAAATCACCTTTGAAATTCTCATCGTATTCAACTAAAGCGCGGGTGATGCCGTGCCGAATAGCACCAGCCTGTCCAGACGCGCCACCGCCCTCAACCGTTATAACAAGATCGATCTTTTTGGTCATATCAACCAACTCAAGCGGTTGCCGAACGATCATACGAGATGTCTGTCGGCCAAAATAGTCGTCTAATGTCTTCCCATTGACCTCGATTAGCCCCGAGCCGGGGCGCAAAAACACACGCGCCGTTGATGTTTTTCTGCGGCCCGTTCCGTAATTCTGTGTATTAGCCATATTTTATCCTACAGCAGAGTCAAAATTTTAGGTTGCTGAGCATCATGCGGGTGTTCTTGACCAGCATAGACTTTAAGCTTTCGATACATTGCACGTCCAAGACGGTTACGTGGCAGCATACCTTTCACTGCGAGCTCAATAACTTTCTCTGGTGACCGCTCTATAACCTGAGTGAAGCTCGCTTCTTTCAATCCCCCTGGATATCCTGTGTGCTTGTAATACATTTTATCCGAAGCTTTTCGTCCCGTAACTTTTACTTTTTCCGCGTTCACGACGACTATAAAATCGCCCGTATCGACGTGCGGCGTGTAATCTGTCTTGTGCTTACCGCGCAGACGGCGCGCAACCTCAGTCGCGAGACGGCCGAGTGTCTGTCCATCGGCGTCGACCAGATACCAGCCACGCCGCACGGTTTCTGCTTTTGCGCTAACAGTCTTCATACGAGTCTTCAACCTTTGGGGCCATCGTTATTAAAAGAGGCGCGAAGTATAGATATGGTCGCTGTTTTGCGCAACATTCTTTTGCTAATGTGGTCGATGCGGTTGCTCCAAATATTCCACTGATTGCATTTCGAGCAATCTCGAACGACAACGATCCATCTCAAACGCTAACCGACCTGTGGCATAGAGTTCATGAATTGCAACATCAGCCGCGAGAAGCAAATTCACTGATCGATCATAAAACTCATCGACTAGGTGCACAAAACGCTTGGTGAGATCATCGCACGCCTCAGATAATCTAGGAACTCCAGCAATAGCCACTGTATGATAAAGCTTTGCAATTTCAATGTAGTCAGGCACCGCGCGTCCCGATCCGCAAATGACATCAAAATCAAACCAGATGACATCTTCAGCAACGAACCTAACTGCGAGTTGTCTTCGGTTGATCGTAACAATCGCCCCCTCAGTTTTCGTCGCCTCNGGCGCCAGAGCTAATACCGAATTCCANATAGCATCGATGGCGTAACTGTCATAGGGCGTATAATAGAGTCTCGTATGCTCTAGGGTTCGGAGNCGATAATCTGTTCCAGAATCAAGATTGAAGATTTCACAGTGCCTCTGAATTAGCGAGATCGCTGGCAAGAATCGATCTCGCTGTAATCCACCTTCATATAAATTTTCTGGCTGTATGTTACTTGTAGTCACGAGCGCCACGCCTCGCCTGAACAAAGCGTCAAATAAAGTGCCCAAAACCATCGCATCGGCGATATCTGAAACGAAACATTCATCCAGACACAACACTTTTCCCCTGCGCGCGAACTCATCAGCAACTATCTCTAATGGATTCTCGTGACCCTGTAGCTCCATCAAGCGTTGGTGGATCTTATTCATAAAGCGATGAAAGTGTAATCGAATGAATGTTCCTCTAGGCAACGAGTCTGCAAACAGATCCATAAGAAAGGTCTTACCGCGACCCACCCCTCCCCACAGATAAAGGCCCCATTCAGGTCGCTCCCACGATTGCCGTCGAAACAGACTTTTCCGCCCCCCGCTCCATACGTTCCGTTGAACCAATCGATCGGCTAGGTGATCCAGTCGCTGAAGAGCATGACGCTGACTTGAATCAGGACTGACTTTTCCACGATCAATTAAGTCATCATATGCGAGTGAAGCGCTGGTACGATTCATACAAATCCTCGATCCTGATAGTGCGATGTAACTATCGTTTTCAGTCGCGTAAGTACCCCATGAAAAAAATGTCCACCCGATTCAGATCGAATTACAGAAGCACCAACGATGTTGGCATACCGCGCTATCGCTTGCGGGCTAACGACTTCATCATCACTATTGAAAATTACTTTACACGGCACATCTCCAAGCACTCCTGGGTCAATTGGAAAATTCTCAACAGCGGGCGCTACTTGAAGGAGATCAATCACTTCACAAACAGGATGACTGGTCTTGAGTTGTCCGATTAAGCGTGCCGCAATTGAACCACCAAATGAAAAACCTGCCAGATAAAGTTCAGTCACACCGCGCTTTATCATTAAGGATGCCACAGCCACCGCATCTTGGAGCTCGCCATCGCCCTGATCCCATTCTCCATCACTTCGACCAGCACCTCTAAAATTAAATGCGACAACCGCTAACCCATTATCACGAGCTACTCTCGCAATTGTTGTAATTACCTTATTTCCCATCGTACCGCCATGTAGTGTATGCGGATGCAACAACAACAATGCTTGAGACGGCATCGACTTGTTCAGATCACACAAAAACGTGGCAGTTTCAGTCAGACCTGCCGGACCTTCTATGAATCGGATGAGCGGTAATTTCATAGGTCTCCTATCAAACGCGCAGTCTAACGACTCGCTCAAACAACGCAAACTCCGTACACTTATTAAATTGGAGAATACGTCTTTAAAACGGAGAATACGTCGTGGAATTAAATGCACTTACACTGGGTTCGCTCATTCTGGCTTTTGTTGGAGGCAGTTTTGCCGGATGGTTGTTAAGACGACCGAAAACAATCGCTATGGCACCACCGGATGTGGAAAGAGAAAAAACACTGGCTGAGGCACGACATCAAGGGCTATTGGATGATATCGAACAACATCTTTCCAATACCCAGCAAGCACTTATCGAGCTCGCCGACCATCAGTCTGTACTTGCTACTGAACTTCGTGGAGAGCTGCGTCTAGAAGTCAAGAAAGACATGGATGATACAGATCCGCTAAAACCCCCTCGTGATTATGCAGATTCTCGCGGCCAACTCCTTTGATCAGGCAGGATTATGATCATCGAAAAAACACACTTCCAAACCAAGCTCGCGACTTATCTTGCCACCCAGCGCCTGAACACCGTATCGTTCAGTAGCGTGATGCCCTGCAGCTATATAATGTACGCCAAGCTCACGAGCCTCATGCGTTGTGCGCTCTGATATTTCACCAGACAAATATACATCAGCGCCATACATATGCGCCTTAGTTAAATAATCCTGTGCGCCGCCCGAGCATACAATGAGGTGACTTACATTTGTATCTGCTCTAGGTGACTCAATCACCAGAGGGCCCCTTCCCAATTGCTTGGCGACGCGTTCGGTAAGGGAGGCTAACGTATGCTCTGGATTTAAAGAAACCGACCATAAAAGTCCATCTTCACCTTCAACAGGCTTACCGCCCTGGAGACCTAGGTGATCGAGTAATGTTTTGTTGTTCCCGAATTCGTGATGACAGTCAAGTGGCAAATGGTAAGCTATCAACGATATTTGATTCTGAATCAGTTCTCTGACTCGCCAGCCTTTGATTCCAGTTAAAACGGGTGACTCGCGCTTCCAAAAATAGCCATGGTGAACCAATAATGCGTCAGCTCCCCAGGCGGCTGACTTTTCGATCACATCAGCTGAGGCCGTCACGCCGAGCGCTAGGCGGGAGACTGACCTACGTCCTTCAACTTGTAAACCGTTTGGTGCGTAGTCTTCAAACGAGCTCGGTTGCATCCAATCATCGAGCCTTTGGAGCAGTGTGTGTAAACTAATCATAGAGATTCCCCATACAGGACCTGTCATGTTACAACAAATTTCGCGAATGCTCTGGCCAGTCATCACCGGGATTCTAATCGCGCTGTTGGTAATCCGCGAATTTCCGGAATTCACTGGCCGCACGCGCGGCATCGAGCTCAATATTGTAGATTCAAGTTCTATCGGCACTAAAATGCCTTTAGCAGGACCTATCAGCTATGCTAGCGCAGTAGAGCGAGCCGCACCTGCTGTGGTCAATATTTACACAACAACGATTGTTGAGACGCGAGCCCACCCCCTAGCAAGAGATCCTGTTTTCAAAAATTTTTTTAATCTATCGAGTGAGCCGCATCGTAAACGAATGGAATCTAGCCTTGGATCTGGCGTCATAGTATCTAGCAACGGATACATTCTCACCAACCATCACGTCATTGCTGGTGCCGACGACATTGTAGTTGAACTGAAAGATAGTCGGGCCTCAAAAGCATTGGTGGTTGGAACCGACCCCGATACTGACATTGCCGTTCTGAAAATTGAAATGAGCGATCTTCCCAAACTAATCCTAACAACGTCGCCAGGCCAAGTAGGGGACCTTGTGTTTGCAATCGGCAACCCATTTGGCGTCGGTCAAACCGTGACTATGGGTATTCTAAGTGCCAAGGGCCGCAATCAGGTGGGCGTTACAAATTACGAACACTTCATCCAAACTGATGCCGCAATTAATCCAGGTAATTCTGGGGGAGCGCTAATCAATATGCGTGGCGAGTTAATTGGTATTAATACAGCTATTTTTACTAGGAGCGGCGGGTCCAACGGCATCGGGTTTGCGATTCCAGCTTCTATTGCCACTGCTATCATGCAAGAGCTTATCGACCACGGGCAGGTGGTTCGTGGTTGGATTGGCGTGGAAACGCAACCACTCACCGATGAGTTGGCACGCTCATTTGGAGTTAATAAAAAAGCTGGTGTATTAATTTCCGGAGTTTATCGCAAAGGACCAGCTGCGGAGGCTAATATTTTTCCGGGGGATATCTTGACACATATGAACGGCCAAAAGATCGCCGACGGTCGTACCGCTATGAATCAAGTCGCTGATTTCGAGCCTGGTGCGGAAATTTCTGTCAGCTTACTACGAAACGGCCAATCGGTAGACCGTATCATTCGTGTTAGTCAGAGGCCTAATTCAGCGACTAACTGATCAATCGCGATCAATAGTGTATTCACCTCTTCTGGTGAACCAACTGTGATACGCAACGTATCTCCCAACCGCGGATGAGATCCATCTAGGCATTTGACGAGAATCTGTCGCAATTTTAGGGCCTCGAAAATAGGTCTTGCCTGATCGACCGCACACTTTATTGTGACGAAATTTGCTTCAGACGGCCAAACATTAAATCCACGACTCCCCAACTCGCGAATTAATTTCGTTCGTTCTTTTCGGATACGCAAACTCTGTTCTTCAAGAATCGGAGCATGCTCTAGCGCAAACTGCACGGCGGTCTGCGAAAGCGTATTGATGTTGTATGGGAGGCGCATTTTATCGAACTCAGAAATCCATGCTGGATGCCCGACCAGCATTCCGAAGCGACTTCCAGCGAGGCCGACTTTCGATAAAGTCCTCATCACCAAAACGTTTGGATATGTAACCGCCCAATCCAAAAAATCCGCATCTGTGAATGCTGTATAAGCCTCATCAATAACAACCAAGGCCTTCGTCGATTCAACAATCTTTGCCAATCGCTCCCGCGAGAACAGATTCCCAGTTGGATTATTCGGCTGTGGAATAAAAATTAATGCAGGATCAGTTTCAAGCAAACAAGCAAGCCACCCATCAAGATCAATATCAAACGATACGTCTAGGGGAAGATTCTGGAAATTCACGGAATATTGATCAGCAAGCACTTTAAACATCACAAAACTTGGATCAGGAGCACAAACACTTCGTCCAGAACTAATCAAACTTGAAATCAAGAGCGCGATGATTTCATCTGAACCGTTCCCAAACAAAATATCTAACGATTCAGGGATCTTCATCCACTGTCGTAAAGGGGCTCTTACAGCACTGGCGTAGGGATCTGGATAGCGGTTCAAACCGCAATTAGCCAACCGATCCGCGTATTGCGCCCGTAAATAGGAAGGCCACACAAAAGGATTCTCCATCGCATCCAATTTGATCATTCCCGTCGCATCTTGGACATGATAAGCGGCACCTTGTCGCACGCGTTCGGGAATCAAGACTTGGATCAGTTCCTCACGCGTCACGACGATACTCGGCAGAACGGGCGTGTGCGGTCAGCCCCTCAGAACGCGCAAGCGTTGAGGCCACATCCGCAATGGTTTTTGAGCCCTCGTTTGAACAATAAATCACTGAAGACCGCTTAATAAAATCATAGACGCCCAGTGGTGATGCAAAGCGTGCGGTCCCAGATGTCGGCAAGACATGATTTGGACCGGCACAGTAATCTCCAAGCGATTCCGGCGTAAAACGCCCCATAAAGATAGCCCCAGCGTGCTGTATCGCGGGAAGCATAGCTTCAGGATCATCCACGCATAACTCAAGGTGCTCGGGCGCAATTCGATTAATGACTGCTAATGCATCTGCGCGATCTAGTGCCTCGATAAATAAACATCGGTTGTTTATTGATTTTGCAATAATCGAGGCTCGCTCGAGTGTTGGAAGCAATCGATTCATTGATTCGTAAACCTCAGCAGCAAACGCTTGATCACAATGCACCAAGATCGGCTGCGCATCTTCGTCGTGTTCGGCTTGACTAAATAGATCCATCGCGACCCAATCTGGATCCATTGGTGGTTCTACATAGACTAAGATTTCAGAGGGCCCAGCAATCATGTCGATACCCACCTTACCAAAAACCTGTCTCTTGGCAGTCGCAACCCAAGAATTTCCCGGCCCAACAATTTTGTCGACAGGTAAGACAATTTCAGTTCCATAAGCGAGAGCCGCAACCGCCTGAGCACCACCAACAGTTACAACGCGATCAACTTTCGCGAGATGAGCTGCTGCCAATACAATAGGGTTTAATTCACCTTTTGGAGCAGGCACGACCATTTGGATCAGAGGAACACCAGCTACTTTGGCCGGGATTGCATTCATGAGCACAGATGATGGATAGGTCGCTTTACCGCCCGGCACATAGAGACCAACTCGACTCATGGGTCGAATTTCTTGCCCAAGGACAATTCCAACATCCTTTTCAGGTAACCGCCAACTAACTTCCTTCTGCGCTTCATGAAATGCCCAAATGCGATCGCAAGCTTTACTCAAAGCTACTTTCAGCGAGCCAGGCACCTCTAGGAAAGCATCTTCCAAAGCCGATGCGTCTAATACGAGATCTGACGCACTATCGACAAAATTTTCATCAAGCTCTCGTGTCAAACGAAGAAGCGCCTCGTCACCTTCAGAACGCACAGCTTCGATAATCTCAGCGACACGTATCTGGCGAGAGCCATCACTCACGGATTCCCAAGCTGTCAACTCAGCAAGCCTCGCCTCGAAATCAGTATCAGTTGTTTTTAGCATGAACGGTTTAGCTTGCATTTTGAGTTTTAGCCCATTTGTTCAATTTTTCAATCATTGGAAATATGTGCTGGTGGCGGGTCTTCATTGCAACCCGAGATACTATCAACCGAGCACTCGAGTGAACGATCAAATCACGTGGCTCGAGGCCATTAGCCTTCAGTGTATTTCCTGTATCTACAACATCAACAATAACATCAGCTAGACCAGCAACAGGCGCTAACTCCATTGCACCGTAAAGTTTAATCGGATCGATTTGGCGCCCTTGCGACGCAAAATGCCGACGCGCAATATTGACATACTTCGTTGCCACTCGGATCCGACCATTCGCCGGCAGATCGACGCCCTTTTTTGTAGCTGTCATCAGTCGACACCTCGACAGCTGTAAATCAACCGGTTCACACAACATATCCGAACCATACTCCAGCAGCACATCCTTTCCAGCAATCCCTAAATGCGCCCCTCCTCGCTCGACATAGGGGGGGACATCGGTCGCACGTAAAACTAGAAGCTTGACCTCTGGACGCCTAGTTTCGAACATCAACTTACGGCTACCCGTCAATGACTCAATTGGTTCAATACCAAGCTCTGTCAGTAGTGAAGCTGTCTCGTCTAGTAGACGGCCTCTCGCGAGAGCAAAGACAAGGGGCTGATTCATAATCGCACCCTGTCAATATCCGCGCCGAGACGACGCAGCTTTTCTTCGATTCTTTCGTAACCACGATCAATGTGATAAACACGATCAACTATGGTTCTTCCCTCGGCGACCAGACCAGCGATCACAAGCGATGCCGACGCTCGTAAATCAGTACTCATCACTGGTGCCCCCTTGAGATGACTCACACCTTTCGTACTTGCGGTAGCACCATGCAGATCGATTTCCGCTCCCATCCGTCGCATCTCAGGTATATGCATCATACGATTTTCAAAAATTGTTTCAGTCACCCGGCCAGATCCCTCAGCAATCGAGTTGAGTGCTACAAACTGTGCCTGCATGTCAGTCGCGAAACCCGGATATTCTGCAGTAGTAATATCTACCGCCTTAGCGCGTTTCCCCAGCATATCGAGGGAAATAGTCGTCCCAGTTCGTTCTATGTGAGCCCCAGCTTCCTCAAGCTTCAACAGCGTCGCATCCATGTGCTTGGGCTCAACCCCGGTTAACGTGCATGAACCAGCAGTCGCAGCCGCTGCAATCAAAAATGTCCCCGCCTCAATTCGATCAGGTATTATCCGATGTTGACCACTACGGAGTGCGCCCACCCCTTCGATTCGAAGCGTATCTGTACCGATACCGTCTATCTTTGCGCCCAACGCCACAAGGCAATCCGCTAGATTGGTGACCTCGGGCTCCCGCGCCGCGTTTTCAATAATAGATTCACCCTTTGCAAGCACAGCTGCCATCAAAACATTCTCTGTTCCTGTGACTGTGATCTTTTCAAAGAGAACCTTTCCGCCTATCAATCCACCGGGCGCGCGTCCTTTGATGTAACCATCGGTTACCTCAAATTCGACACCCAAACGCTCGAGTGCCTTAACATGGAGGTTAACTGGTCGCGCTCCAATCGCACAACCACCGGGTAAGGACACCTCAGCCTCATGAGCCCGGGCAAGGAGCGGGCCCAAAACGACGATACTAGCCCTCATTGTTCTCACAAGATCATAGGGAGCGATGACTGAATTCAAAGGAGATGCGTCCAGTTCTACGGAGCCGGTTTCATCTAGCAAGACTTCAACGCCCATCCGACCGAGTAGTTGGAGCATGGTTGTTACATCATTTAAGTGCGGTAAATTCTCGAACCGCACTTTCCCAGGGACCATAATGGCAGCGGCCAGCATCGGTAAAGCCGCATTTTTCGCTCCGCCCACTTTAACGTCACCACCGAGCGTGCGTCCGCCACGAATTAAAAATCGATCCATAATTTAGATGCCTAGTCCCTGGCGCATACTTTTTTCGTCGGGCGTTAACGCCGTTACCGTAATCGCATGGAGTGTTCCTGCAGCGATCTCATCAGTGATCAATCGAAGAACAGCTTGTTGACGCTTAACTCGAGTCATAAACTCAAATTCCTCGCTCACCGCCTCAATCTGGAAGTTACGACCCTCGCCTTGCACTGAAAATATCCAACCCGTATTTTTTGATTCCAGCAATAAATTGACTTCAGCGGCTAGCATCAGGGTCTCCTGTTTCAATGCAGGTCACCCCACCGAGCTCAGCGAGTGTCTTGAAAGTGGAATTCAATCCGGTCACCGTTAAATTGCGACCAGACCGTCGCGCCAATTGCCACCAAAAAACTAATATAGCTAAATGGGCACTCGACGCTTGAGTCCAAGCGCTCACATCAATCATAGACTCACCTTGCTCGATAGCAGATATACCCATCGATTTAAGATCTGTCCAAGATCTGTAGTAACTCTCAGAGTCAACAACAAACATGACTAATTCGCACCCACAGATTCGAACGTCCAAGAGTCGATCGCACCAGAAACACTGCCGGAGGATTTGACTAAGTCTGCGAACTGATTTCTCAATGTGAGGCCTAAGTTGATACCCGAGATCACTACGTTTTCAACCATCCAACCCCTTACCTCCGCGAAGCCCATCGCGAACTGGATCGGCAATGGCTCGCGCCCTGGTGCTTCCAGCCGAGCATCAACCATTGCTCGCCCTGGCTTCAAAATGACACCCTCATCTGGCAAGACCAATTGTTCGCCACCATAGGCCGCTAAACCGCGCGCATACGCATCCACAAGACTCATCTCCATGCGATCAATGAAGCGCTCTCTTTCGGCGACTGTCGCTTGGCGCGCAAATCGACCCATCACTCGAAATGCAATAATCCGATCATTGATTAAGGGAGCAAATTGTTCTGAAATCCGCGCGACCAATTCCTCTTCAGACAGTTCTCCTGCATTAAATTTCGACACATCTATATAAAACGTATCCCGCGCGATTTTTAATGGCTCCACAACTGCCTTAGGATCGCTATCGGCCCGTGCACTAATGGAGACCAAGAAAGTTAAGCATACTACGAACCAAAACTTCATTTTTCACTACTCATATTAAGCAGAAACTTACCAATCAATTCCTCTAAGACCACCGCTGATTGTGTGTCATAAATAATATCTCCATCGACGAGGTAATTCGGATCTCCACCGGTCATGAGTCCGATATACTTCTCGCCCAACAAACCTGCCGTCAGTATCGACGCAGACGTGTCCTCTGAAAATTGTGAGAAACCCTGACTGATTTCCATATCAACAATCGCCCCAGCTGTTTTCTCGTCATACCGTATTCCGACTACGCGCCCGATAGTCACACCAGCTGCGCTCACTTTAGCTCGAGTTGTCAACCCTGCCACATTATCGAAACGAGCACTCAACCGGTAGGAACCAGAATCGCCCCTCTTCGTCAGTCCGCTCACTTCTAGTGCCAAGAATGCGAGACAGAACGCACCAAGCAAAACAAAAACACCAACACTGAGTTCTGTACCACGCGAATACACTTAAATCTCCCCAAACATCACTGCGGTCAGAAAAAAATCCAGACAAAGCACCGCAAGCGATGCATGCACCACTGTTTTGGTGGTTGCCCTCGATATCCCCTCCGACGTTGGAACCAAATCATAACCCTGATAGACCGCAATCCAAGTGACAACAACAGCGAATACAACCGACTTGATGATGCCGTTCAATATGTCATCTGAAAACTCTACAGACGCCTGCATGTTAGCCCAGAATGAACCAGAATCGACACCGAGCCAACTAACACCAATAAGCGCTCCCCCGAGACACCCAATACTTACGAAGATAAGTGACAGTATCGGCAGACTAATTACTCCAGCCCAGAATCGTGGAGCAACGACTCGCCGGAGTGGGTCGATACCAATCATTTCTAGACTAGCCAACTGCTCGGTAGCCTTCATCAGTCCGATTTCGGCCGTCAACGCAGAGCCAGCACGACCCGCGAACAACAAAGCCGTAACCACAGGACCTAGCTCTCGTGTCAGCGACAAGGCCACCATCTGTCCAAGCGCCTGTTCACTGCCATAATCCGTCAAGATTGTATAGCCCTGTAGGCCTAGGACCATCCCGATAAATAACCCACTAACTATGATGATACTAAGTGATAAAACACCTACAACGTAAATCTGATCAATCGTAAGCCGCCAATGCACACCAGCATTGGTCCGTCCGACAATAGCCTGTATCAGAATCAGTGAGGCACGGCCAACATTCGACAACTGCGACAAGGTCAAACTACCAATACCTGCGATCCACTCGACTATCACAACGCATCCTCAATCGGAGATGCTGGAAAATGGAAATGAACTGGTCCATCAGGCCTTCCGTAGAGGAACTGCTGCACGAGTAGATCTTCCGATAGCTGCATATCTTGTGGTGATCCTTCAAATGCGACGCGAGTATTCGCGATCATTATTACGTGGTCAGCGATTGATAGAGTCTCCTGCAAATCATGAGAAACTACCAACGAGGTGAGACCAAGTGCTTGATTCAATCGCTTCACCAAAGATAATAGAACCCCAAGGCCAATAGGATCCTGTCCAACAAATGGTTCGTCATACATGATCATTTCGGGATCTAAGACGATCGCTCGCGCCAGTGCAACCCGCCGTTGCATGCCACCAGAGAGTTCTGAAGGGGTTAGGTCTAAGGCGCCACGGAGACCAACGGCCTCGAGTTTCATCATGACCACAAATCGGATAAGTTCCTCATCGAGGTCGGTGTGGACCCGCAGAGGGAATGCTACATTCTCAAATACACTTAGCTCCGTAAATAGAGCACCTGATTGGAACAACATTCCCATCCGTCTGCGGAGGTCGAATAATTCCACCCGCGTCAGTAACGGCACTGAGAGGCCGTCGACACAAATATCACCAGCTTCAGGGTTTAGCTGACCACTAATCAAGCGCAGCAGTGTTGTTTTTCCCGTTCCAGAGGGACCGACGATTGCCGTAATTTTTCCACGTGGGATAGATGCAGTTAACCCGTCATAGATCACTCGCTGATCGCGACGAAAGACAACCTCCCTAATTTCCACAAAAGCTGGCGCAGTCAAAATTTATTTAAGTCGCTCAATTTCTCTAATTTGTCGCTGAGTGTAGCAGAGCTTAACCGCAACATGTTTAATGTCGTCTCTTGGTTGAGGGTCTTTCTATGTTTTTAGCAATTGTCGCCGTCATTGGTGGTATCGCGTTGATCGTACTTAGCGCTGACAAATTTGTTGATGGCGCTGCAAATCTCGCATCAAGGTTTGGTATGAGCCATTTCCTAATCGGGCTCACAATTGTTTCGATCGGCACCTCTGCACCCGAAATAATGGTCTCAGCAGTCGCAGCTTTTAACGGCAGTCCGGGCCTCGCGCTTGGAAACGCACTGGGATCCAACATAGCAAATATAGGTCTGGTTTTAGGAGCTACAGCCTTTATTTTCCCCCTTGTAGTATCTCGTCCATTGGTAAGATGCGAAATTCCGCTACTTTTTCTTATCGGCCTAGTGATTTATGCACTGGCTTCTCGCGGGGTATTCGACCTGCTCAGTGGCACTCTTTTATTAGCCATACTCCCAGGAATTCTCTACTTGTTGGCGAAAGATGAACTAGCTAGAACAGATAATGTAGAAATTCATTCTATGCCCCTCGGCTTTTCGATCGTCCTCACCCTTGGTGGGCTAATCGTTCTCATTGGAGGTTCACAAGTATTAGTTTGGGGAGCCGTTAACATCGCCCGTTTTTTCGGAATATCGGAATTAGTGATCGGTCTCACGATTGTTGCCGTTGGTACCTCGCTCCCGGAACTAGCTGCGTCCGTTGCCGCCGCATTGAAGAATAAGACGGATATGGCGTTGGGAACCGTTATTGGCTCCAATATCTTCAATTCGCTGGGTGTTATTGGAATTGCATCGGTAATCTCTCCGTTTGCTATCGCGACTGAAGTATTGCAACGCGATCTACCGTGGACACTGGGCCTAACGCTACTTTTGTATCTACTAGCTCGATTCTCGGTGAGCGGAACAATCACACGTTCTTACGGAATACTTTTGCTTCTTCTATACGTAAGTTATCTTTGGCATATATCTGCAACGACCGTGCCGAGTTAATGAGTTTTATTGAATCAGCCAAACGCACCATTCAGTTAGAATCTGAGGCAGTCGCTCAACTGATAGAGCAACTATCGGAAAGTTTTAATCATGCTTGTGAAATATGTCTCGCTTGTCAGGGGCGTATCGTCGTGACCGGGATGGGCAAATCAGGTCATATCGGAAGCAAAATCGCTGCGACTCTCGCGTCAACGGGGACGCCTGCTTTCTTCATGCATCCAGCGGAAGCATCGCATGGTGACCTCGGAATGCTGACGTCCAAAGACGTGGTTCTCGCGCTATCTAATAGCGGCCACTCATCGGAGATAGTCATGCTGCTCCCTCTGATTCAAAGGATTGGAACTTCATTAGTCAGCATTACAAGGGATCCGAACTCGACACTTGGCAAAGCGTCCGACGCGCATCTTCTTGTCTCTGTACCCGAAGAGGCATGCCCGCTGAACCTTGCGCCAACCTCAAGTACTACAGCAGCGCTCGTAATGGGTGATGCCCTCGCGATAGCCCTGCTTGAGGC
>PBZS01000053.1 GCA_002730235.1 Gammaproteobacteria bacterium
GCTGAGATCCTAGCCTCCTTAATCCCAGTATTTGTTGAGTTAATGATGGAAAACTCCGATCATCAATGGAAGGAACCAATCTATCCTGTGATTGAGTGATGTGAATAAGATGAATGCGACTGCCTAGACCGCGGTGACTGCTGTTGTTGGTGATCCTGACTCGAAACGAAAAATTCGCTGGTTGCGTAGCCTCGTTTTTGGGTGGAACAGTGTCGGATGATATTCAATGCTAGTGGGTTTTCCAATTCTCACAAGAAAGATAACTTACTTACTATTCTCGGCTGGGCGCCTGTTGGGAAGTGCTGGACTATTTAGATGTAAACAATTCGACATAAAAGTAATGTTTTAGTAAGTGAATTTGAGGAATCTTTCTAGGTAATGAGGTTAATCTTAATTTATCGATCGAGTTGCTCTGTCTAAGGTTGGTTAGTAATCTTCTATAGATTTCCATTGAAAATTAATGGCTTGATGAGACCGGTTAGGCTTACGACCACCAAGGCTATTCCAATAACACGATAAAACGTAGGGGTTTCTTGTTCGATCAAATAGTTGTGCATTCGATCACCAAGTATATGGCCAACAAAAGCACAGGGGAGGAGCCATATTTGATGAATGAGTTGAAGATCGACACCGACTATTACAAATGAGATCAATTTAAACGACGTCAGGATCCACCATAGAACGAAGAGCGTATTTCGTAATTCATGTTTTTCCACTCGAGCGGCAACGACAGGGATGATTAATGGTGCTCCGGTCAGTGACGCGCCGGACACATAGGCACCCAGCCCAAGAAATCCATACTCTTGGTATTTAGTTTTGATTTCTATTGGTCGATTAACTATATATCCAATCGCATAGGCTAGAACGATCAATAAGATAATTGAGCTCATAATGACTGGCGGAAGCGTTAAAAGACCGATGATCCCAGCGATTTTTGGGATAACCATAATTCCTAGGCAGCGTTTTAAATAGCTCCAATTGATGGTTCCTACTTGATCCGCTGTCCTACCTCGTATGCTTTGAATCATGATAAGTGTTGAGAAGAAAATGAGTTGTATCGCAATCAGCGGTAAGAATATTAGCGCATCGTTTATGATCAGTAGCAAAAATGGCAGCGCCAGCACAGCGCCTCCAAATCCAAGCCCACTGCGAACAAATCCACTCCAGACGAAGATTAGTCCAACCGCGGCATACTGATACCAGTCAAGATGTTCCACTAATCACGCTTGTGTGAGAACGTACCGAATTAAAGTAACGACCTGTTCTGTAGTTTTACACCAAGCGTAAGCAGCTTGATCAACCTCTTTGAGTGGATGCACGAGGTCCTCGTCGTGCAACGTGATGTAGGGAATCCCTCTTGCAGCACAATAACCAGCATCGAAAGCAGCATTCCACTGTTTATATTCCGCGCCAAACCTAACTACCACTAAGTCGGCGCGGTCGATGTCATGGCGAGTACGAATCGCATTGACACCGCTGGACTGTTGATCTCTCCAAAAACCCGGCTCGACTGAACCGAGAAAATCACCTGCCGCATCAGAAGCTGGGTGATCTGTTACAGGGGCGGTGAAACGAATATCTAGATCAGTGGTTGCTTTGACAATATCTTGGCGCCAAGAGCTATGAATCTCTCCAGATAAATAGACTATATAGCTCACGTTTTAAGGCTCCTTCTTACATGCCAAGGACGCAGGTCCAGTAGCACCATTTCTTGCATTTTTAGAGTATGAATATGGATTTCCTCGTACGTCCAGTTTTTTCATACATTCCCACTTATCAATCTTAATGAGGGCACCGTCACCAGCATCAATGGTTTGTTTTGAACCACTAGCTGGGGTATTGGCAACTATAATGCCGTACACCAATAGCCCAACACCAAAAATGATAACAGCAGAAATAGATCCCATTATCCAACGAAACTCAAATCCCATAATTCATCCTACATTCTCACAAATGTTTATATCGGCTGCTCGCTGTGCTTCTTAAAAAGACAATGGTCTATGTTGGCCTTGGTTAATTTGAGCAGCTCCTGAAGGTTCTCACGAAATCTGTTTGTTTAAAAACCGCCCTTTTTTGTAAAACTATGTTCATAATCGTTATGGATATGAAAGCATTATCATGAAGTATTGATGCGCCGGTTTCTACTTGGTATCCCACCTCGATGATAAACGCTGCTGTCTTCTTACATCCTTCTTTCGGGTTTAAGTATTGGTTTTACAAATACCTTAGGGGAACATATGGAGATTGAGTTCAACCAATGCAGTGTCTGATGGTACTGATTTACTTGGCTTCATCAATTTTTTACACAGATTTTGGTATGCAAGAAATTGGTAACCGTTTTGCGTTCGATCGGAACGAGGTCTTAATTGCTGAATTCACGATATTTGCAGATGCAGAGGCTAAAGATTTCGTTAGTCAGGCTGAATGAAATGGTGGGGGGGGGGGTGAAGTATTTGCTTGTGGTTGGGAACAAAAACTTGGTTGGACTTGGCTAGCACTCTTGACGTAAAGACCGATAAAAGGCTCCCCACAGTGAATCTACGTCCCAAGGGACAGAGACATTTTCAAAATGGCGCGGTGCACGATCGCCAACGGAGGCTGAGTGAAGAGAAGCCGCCGATACCGAACGTCAAATTAATCCATCTATTAGATTGATTCAGGATCTGGCGGTTTTAAGTTAACGGCTGGGGGGGAGCTGGTAGTACCGGAAAGAGCGCATGCATCGAAGTGACCGCGCATTAAAACCCTCAAACAAAGCTTCTATTAATATCTGCTTCCGTTACCTAAAAGATCTTTTATTAAAGAGCGAGGCTCGGATCCTGCTTTACGCATTTCATGGCAACTTCTGTCCGAATCGATGCTATATCCGGAATACGGCTTAATTCATGTGTTAAAAAATATTCGAGCTCAGACGTATTTTTTAGAAGTACTCGCAAAACATAATCATATTCTCCGGTCATCCGAAAGCAGTCCTGTATTTTTGTATTCATCTTTACGGCGCCCTCCAGGTAGGACAGCGTTTCTTTAACCTGGTTGGATAGTCGGATGTAAATAAATACGTGAAAATTAAATCCTAGCGCATCGGCATTGAGTTTCGCGTGAATGCCCCGAATAATTTTATGAGTTTTGAGATTTTTGACGCGTGTTAGGCATGCTGATGGAGACAATTCGACTTGCTTCGCTAGATCGGCGTTAGTGATGTCTGCGTTATTTTGCAGGACCTTTAATACGGCCTTATCTTTCTCTGAAATGGAGTTATTCAACATAATATAACTACTTATATATTTAAAAGTGAATAATATTTGTTTTTTAAAAAAAATACAGTATTTTTTATTTTGTAATTTGATATGATTTTTTGATCTTTACAAACGTCAATCTTTGTTAACTCGACATCATTTAATCCTGAAACGGACGCATCGAATAAAGGCGGTCCGGTCGGAGTTAGCAAGGATGAAAGGGTCAGCAGGGTTGGTAATTTGTGCAAGCCATGTCATCGACAAATACATCGCACTTTTAAAGAACGTAAATTAGCGATTCAATTTAATACAATTGAATCACTAATGAGGCACCCTCAAATTAAGACCTTCGTTGACTCGAAAAAAGACAAGCTTGATGATTTTCATCTTCGTTTATCTCGCCGGAAGAAAAAATGACCACGCAGCCTGACGATTACATTGCCACTCGTAAACATGTTCGCGCTTTTCTGGATCGCGCAATTCTTGATGCAGAGGCAAAGTCTGAGACCGAATCAGCAATATACGATTCGGTTAAGCAGAAACTGATAGAATCCGATGCCTGCTTGGTCGCTCATTACTACGTAGACCCAAAGATTCAGCAGCTTGCCGAGGAGACTAATGGCCTTGTCGCGGATTCACTCGAAATGGCAAGATTTGGGGCGCGCGCCAGCGCACCAAGACTCATTGTGGCAGGTGTTTCTTTTATGGGGGAGACTGCCAAGATTCTGAGTCCGACTAAGCGTGTCTACATGCCCACCTTAGAGGCTACATGCAGTCTTGACGTAGGATGCCCCGAAAATGATTTTAGAGCATTTTGCGATTTACATCCGGATCGCGAGGTGGTTGTGTATGCCAATACCTCAGCGGCAGTAAAGGCGCGTGCAGACTGGGTAGTGACCTCTTCAATTGCAGTTGATCTGATCTCAACTCTCGCCATGAAGGGCAAGAAACTTATCTGGGCGCCAGATCGTTACTTAGGTCGCTTTGTCCAGAAACAGACGGGTGCGGATATGTTGATTTGGGATTCGGCGTGTGTTGTGCATGAAGAATTCCGTTTGCACGATCTTGATGCATTACAATTGGTGTATCCGGAAGCTGGCTTGCTGGTGCATCCAGAATCACCTGAAGAAATGATTGAGCGGGCAGACGCCGTCGGCTCTACCACTCAATTAATCGATGCAGCAGTACGTTTCCAAAACCCGAGTTTTATTGTAGCCACGGATAAAGGGATTTTTTATAAAATGCAACAGCAGGTCCCCGAGAAATTATTGATTTCTGCTCCGACGCGAGGTGCCGGTGGAACATGTCAAAGTTGCGCACATTGTCCGTGGATGGCGATGAACAGATTATCAGGTATTGAACGTTTGCTCGACGACTGGCCAGAGTCATGCGAAGTGTTGGTCGACCTAAAACTAGCGGCCCAAGCGATGAAACCACTTACTCGTATGCTCGAATTTAAGGCGTCTTAGCCTTTGTAATGGCTTGTTCCAATAAATCTAATGGGCGTTGGTCTGACGTCATTGGCCAAGCAGCTCTCGCTCGTTTCAGTTGAGTTGATGCGGCTTCAAATTTTCCGTGAAGTAATGCATCCCACCCTCGAGCTTCAAATAAGAAATGCTCTTGCTTAAATGCTTGAGCAAAACGACTAAGAGCTCTCCAAAGATCCAATCGTTCTGGTCGATGAATCATATGTTCTCGAATTGCGCGAGGCAAAACAGGGTTCGACTGAGCGATTGCGAGATCAACGCTAGCAATAGCTGGTTGAAGCCAAGATGGAAAAAAAAGAGCGATGGTATCTATCGTGGACTCGGTGCGGTCAAAGTCTCCTGTTTTCAAAGTTAGAGCGATTTCAAGATCGAAACTGCTAAATGTTTGTTTATATCGCGTTGGCAACTCATCAAAAAGCGTGAGCGCTTCGTGGTAGTTACCGGCACGGTATTGCTTAAGTACCGAATGGATCCTCGAACACGACAAATTGGATGATCGATTGATAAGTGGTTCTAATCCTTCAATCTGCAAACAACGGAAAACTTGGAAATCCGAGTCTGTTAGCACGGGTGTACCCTCCTTATGATTTTTTATTTGAGATATACGTGCATCGAGATCAGATTGACGTTCGATTCCGAGAGGGTGAGTGCTGAGGAACGCCAAGTTTTGAGTAGACTGCGATTGTTTTTCCGCGAGGATTCGTAATACCTTTGACATAGCTTCTGGTTGATAGCCGGCTTGTCTGAGGGCGGCTACACCGATCCGATCCGCCTCTCTCTCGTAGTCTCGAGAATATGCTAGCGCCGATGTAGCGTTGGCAGCTTGTCCTCCTATAATTAACGATTGAGCCGCTTGCCCTTGGCGGGTAGCTATCGCAGCAACAATCCCGGCAAGAGTTGCAAGAGTCCCTGTGGAAAGCTGCTCTGAGTTCCTGAGGCTTCTGTAGTGATGTCTTTGCGAAAGATGGGCAAGTTCATGAGCCAAAACGGCCATCACTTCAGATTCAGAACCGAGATCTAGGTAGATGCCGCGATTAACGCCGATAATCCCACCGGGTGCAGCGAAGGCGTTAAAATCAATACCGTTGAGGCATAGGGCTGTGATTGGGACTGATCCCAATTCGAACTGATTTTTTAAGCGTATCAGCCAAGTTTCGAGTAAATCAATGCAAAATGGATCAACTCGTTCGTCGAAACGTTCACGAGTCGTCTTCAGCCAGGCCTGACCGAATGCAACCTCCCCATCTCGCGTCGCAAGATCTGCTGCTGAAACTGCATACGCGGCGCTTCTGCAAAGCGAACACATCACCATCCATATTAAAAGAAGGTTTCGCATTAAATGGCCTATATCTAATATACTTCCGCTATTGTAAATGAGGGGTTATGCGAATACTCGACTGTACCGACTTAAAATGCCCGCTCCCGCTGTTGAGGCTAAAAATATTTATCCATGAAAATAGTGAGACGTCGCCAATCAAGCTGATCACTACAGATCAAATTTCTGTTCGCGATATCCCCGCGTTTTGTGAGCAAGCGGGCCACGAAGTACGATTTGTTACAGATGGTCCTCCCTATGAATTTATAATTGCCTTAGGTATAGGCTAAGACTGCTGTTTCAGTGTATCCAGTACTTCCATCGCATGCTCCGGCACTTTGACTTTTCTCCACTCGGCAATCAGTATACCGAGAGGGTTGATCATAAAAGTCGATCGCTCTATGCCACGAACTTGCTTGCCATACATGTTTTTCATCTTCATTACGTCAAACAGCGAGCACAGAGTTTCATCGGGATCAGAAATTAATTCGAAAGGCATGTCATACTTCGTTTTAAAGCTTTCATGGCTCTTCAGTGAATCTTTGGAAACTCCGAATATCTGACAATTATGAGCCATAAATTCATCGTGCAACGCCGAAAAGTCTTGGCTTTCTGTAGTGCAACCGGAGGTGCTGTCTTTTGGATAAAAATACAGAATGGTGAAACAGCCAGTTAGTGAATCCGACGATACGATTGTGTCAGATGTAGCAAGCTGCTTGGCGAATACAGGGATTTGGGTTTGTAATGAAATGCTCATAGAGGGTCCAGGCTACAGTATTAGTTGAGAACTGGCGCTTTTTTTCTGGTTTACAACCTTGCCGTGTGTTTACCTCGGTCTGTACCATAAGAGTGTTTTTTTGAGAGGTTTTATTGAGATGATCCGAGGCAGTATCGTCGCGTTGGTTACACCGTTTACTACATCGGGTACGGTTGACTATAAAGCGCTTAGACTATTAGTTGAGTTTCATGTGTCTGAGGGTACTAATGCCATCGTTGCTGTCGGTACAACTGGGGAGTCGGCAACGTTGTCTCATTCTGAGGATGAAGATGTTATTAAGGCGATTGTTGATTTCGTAGCGGGACGGATCCCCGTTATCGCGGGGGCCGGATCAAACGCCACCGCAGAGGCCTGCCAATTGACAGAAGCTGCCACGCGTGCGGGTGCTGATGCGATTTTGTCAGTTGCCCCTTACTACAATAAACCACCGCAAGCCGGTTTGCTGGCGCATTTTCGAGCCGTGGCTAAGAGCACTAACTTACCCGTTATAATTTACAATGTACCTGGAAGAACTGTCACTGATATCGCTGACGATACAACTCTTGAGCTTGCTGAGGTGTCAAATATCGCAGGCATTAAAGATGCGACCGGTGATTTAGACCGCGCTAAATATATTTTGGAACATCGGCCTGACAATTTCGCTGTTTACTCCGGTGACGATCCAACGGCGATGGAATTATGTTTGATGGGTGGAGATGGAGATATTTCTGTTACGGCTAATGTGGCACCACGGCTCATGTCGTCTATGATTGGAGATGCATTGGTTGGAAATTTTAGCGAAGCGGAAGCCGCAAATAATCAGCTACGAGGACTACACTCTGAACTATTTGTCGAGCCAAATCCAATACCTACAAAGTGGGCGCTTTCAGAGATGGGAATTATGCGTTCGGACTGCAGGTTACCGCTAGTTCCCATAACCGATGAAGGAAAAATCGCTGTTCGCGAGGCATGTCGAACAGCCGGTATTTATCTGTGAAGGGTTGTCAGAATATCATGTTATTGGTCTTCCTGGTTGGGTGCTCTGAGCCGAACCAGCAGGCTGCAATTCGTGATCGACAACTCGACTATCAGGCGGCCTACGTTGAGCCGAAGTTGAAAGTTCCTGAAGGACTATCTGGTGAACGGCTAAATGAATCAGTGCGTATCCCTGGAGTCAACGAGCCTACCGCTGGACTTTATGGTGGATCCTTTGAGGCTCCAAGAGCGGATAGTTCACTGCGAGCTAAAACGTTGACTGTGATTCGGCGCCATAAGCTAGGCACAATGCGATGGCTTTCCATCCCTGAGGATCCATCGGCGATCTGGCCTGAACTCGAGAGATTTATTTCCGAAAATAAACTAACAACTTTCTATTCACGAGTTGAAAAGGGGACCCAAGTACTCGAATCGAATCCCTTTCGGGGAACGGAGGCTCATTCGGGAAGCCGTATAATCCGTAACTTCTCACCAGATTTGGGTTCAATTGTTTTAAGATTTTCTTTGGAATCTGGTTTACGGAATAGTACGAGTGAGGTCCGCATAGATATCCCCGCGGGACGGGTCGAGGGTTTGTATATTGATCGAATTCTTGACGAATTTAAATCTTATCTTGAGCAACGAGAGGATAGAGGAAGAGCTGTTTCACGAGCACTGTCACTTGTAGCGACCGGAAGTCGCATGAACCCACGTAGCATCGATGGCTTGGATGAATTGGTTATCCAAGCACAGATTCCAAGAGTCTTTGGCGTGACTGTCGAGGTAGTTAAAGATATTGGAGCCATTTTAGATGGTGGTGATCTTGACCAAGGACTCCTCAATATCCGTTATGTCCGAAGGGTGACAGAGCAACGATTGGCGGCTATGAGTACGTTAAATCGAGCCATTGCTGCCACGATCGAGGATCCGGTTGGCAGCTATCAAGTCGTGATGAAGCCGACTACGGATGGTTTGGTGCTGAGGGTCGTTCCCACTGACTCGGGCGCATCCATCAGTGGCGCAAATGAACTCATCCGAGAGTTCCGGGAGCGTCTTTACTAGTGCGTTTCGCGTCGCTTGGTAGTGGTAGCAAAGGAAACTGTTCTGTCATAGCTACTGACTCAACTTTCGTACTCTTGGATTGTGGATTCAGCTATAAAGATGTGATGGCGCGGATGAAGCGGTTGGGTATTGAGCCCGACGCTCTAGCTGCGATCATAGTTTCCCATGAGCATAGCGATCATGTGAGCGGTGTAGAGGCGCTCTCAACCCGACACGCTATTCCTGTTTATGCATCACGTGGCACATGGATTGAGATTGACGCCGGTAAGTATGAATTTACCAATTATATTGATGGTTTATTTACCGTTGGAGATTTAAATATTACGCCAATAACGGTGCCGCATGATGCGCGAGAGCCACTCCAATTTGTGTTTAGTTGTTCCGAAGAGCGGTTAGGAATACTCAGCGATTTAGGTAGTCTATCAGACCGGATTCTACATGCATTTATAGAGCTAGATGCGATTTCAATCGAATTCAATCACGATATTTCTTTACTGCAACAAGGTCCATACCCCTCATATTTGAAAGCTCGTATTTCGGGAGATTTTGGTCATCTAAATAACGAGCAGGCCACGAAATTGATCGAACTGATTGCGAGCGATCGGTTGAATACCGTTGTGGCTTGCCACATTAGCGAAATAAATAATAAGGTCGCTCTGGTCGAAAAGGCTTTGGAGAGCGTTTTAAAAGATCGTGAGATTGAGTATCTAGTTGCGTCGCAGTCGGATGGATTTAATTGGATAAGTGTAGAGAGAAGGTGAACGCATTGGAGTTGCTGTACCGGGGGAAGGCGAAGTCTGCGTATCTCACAGAAGATCAGGATCTTTTAGTTTTGAAGTTTCGAGATGATACCTCTGCTTTTGATGGTGAAATTATCGTGCAGCTCCCAGAAAAAGGTGCTGTAAACAACCAGTTTAACGCGTTTATCATGAGCAAGTTATCAGAGAATGGTATCCCTACACACTATGTAGAGCGGCTTAGTGCAACAGATGTGTTGGTCAAACGACTTGACATGATTCCGGTCGAGTGTGTGGTGCGTAATCAGGCGGCTGGTTCAATAGTTCGTCGGCTCGGTGTTGAGGAAGGCATGGCTTTCGACCCACCTCTATTTGAGTTGTTCCTAAAAAACGATGCCTTAAATGATCCTATGGTCACGGAACATCACGTTGAAGCCTTTGGCTGGGCAAATCGTCATGAAATGGCACGTATGTACGAATTAACCCTCGAAGCGAATACGATTTTAAAAGGTATGTTCGATAATGTAGGTCTTGAACTTGTCGATTTTAAGCTTGAATTTGGTCGTTTCCATGGGGAGATTGTTTTAGGCGATGAGTTTAGCCCAGATGGGTGTCGTCTCTGGGACAAGTCAACTGGAGAGAAAAAGGACAAAGATCGTTTCAGACAAAATCTTGGAGGAGTTCTTGAGGCCTACCGTGAGGTAGCGGTCCGTTTAGGGATCGTATTTGATACTTAATATTGAACGGCTCGATTTCCGAGTGGCTATCACTCTCATTTAAGGATTCGTTAATAAATANATTAGCCTGTAACCGCGTAACTATTTCGCTATTAATTTTTTTGCTTGCTGGCTCNGANGCGNTCCTAATTNGTTTCAATTTGNCNTCTAANGGNTAATCAAACTTGCATCAAAGGCATTATTAGCCTNACAATAGAAAACGCNCGGAATAGCGGGCATCAATGGTGACTCTTGNCGGTCCCCTCGCAATTGAATATTTGTGAACCCCGTCAGGCCCGGAAGGGAGCAGCGGCAGCAATTGTTTGATGTGCCGGGGAGGGGCTGGCAGGGGTTACTTCCAATCTGAAGAGGCATGCATGAGTCAGCAGGTCTTGGCCAGAAAATGGCGGCCGACTACATTCGACCAACTAATCGGTCAAGAACACGTCCGTAAAGCACTGACGCATGCGTTGGATTCTGGACGATTGCATCATGCGTACTTATTTAGCGGTACCAGAGGAGTTGGAAAGACAACCATTGCTAGAATCATGGCACGATGTCTGAATTGCGAAAGTGGTGTGTCTTCAAAACCGTGTGGGGAATGTGGTGTTTGCCGCGCGATCTCAGATAATCGATTTGTAGATCTGCTCGAAGTTGATGCGGCTAGTCGCACCAGGGTGGAGGATACTCGCGATCTTTTAGAAAACGTGAGCTACGCGCCAAGCCAGGGCCGCTACAAGGTATACCTTATTGACGAAGTCCATATGCTATCAACGCACTCGTTCAATGCGTTGCTCAAGACGCTTGAAGAGCCTCCGGCTCATGTTGTGTTTTTATTGGCGACAACTGATCCTCAGAAGCTGCTGCCGACTGTATTATCACGATGTTTGCAGTTCCACTTGAAGGACCTAAGAACAGACGTTTTAGAATCTCACCTTGAATACGTACTTAACGAAGAGAATCTCACGTTTGAAAAAGATGCACTGTGGCATTTAGCGAAGGCAGGGAGGGGGTCTGTGCGTGACTCGATGACCCTGCTAGATCAGGCAGTTGCTCACGGAGCTGGAACAGTTCTAGCCGATAACGTTGTGGAGATGCTTGGTACGCAGGGTGTTTCCGAAATTCCGATGTTATTGGCTGAAATTGCAAGGGGTGAGGCATCAAAAGCGATTACGCGAGTTGATCAGTTATCGAGAGAATCTCCAGACTGGATGGCATTGGTTAGTGGTATGCAAGAGATACTTCATCAGATCGCGGTCGCGCAAGTGGCTGAGCATGGTATTGGTCATCTCTCTCCTAATGAAAAGAAAGCAGTGCGTGATCTGGCTAATTTAATGGCACCCGAGTTCATTCAGCTTGCATATCAGTTTTCATTAACCGGTTATCGTGATCTTCCATTAGCCGCTGATGGACGATCAGCATTCGAAATGCTTGTGCTGAGGATGATCGCATTCCGGCCAGCAAAGGCAGGAGAAATGATTGGCACTCCCAATACAACCCAATGTGATTCTGATCAAAAACCTGAGCCGGAGCCGAGAAAGTCAGAAACCATAGCGCAAAAAAATGTGATGAACTCTACGTCGTTACCATCACAGTCTGAGTTGATAGATGAGACCCCCATCGGCGAGCTTAATATCCAAGGGAACTCGACATCTTTGACGAAACGTCAGATCGAGGAAACCACTTTAGTAGCGGCGACGGAATATGCGATTCCTGATCTCAGTTCTATGCCGGTGTCTGCAACCGAAGAAATGGTAGAAGACGTTGATTTTCTTAAAGACGAATCAGATAAACATCCTGAGTCGCAGCCCAGATTATCGCTCACTCCGGAATCGTGGCTCTTTGAGAGTCGCCTTCTTGATTTACATGGAATGACAGCCTCTCTGGTTGATCAAACGGTGCTTGTGTCTGTGAACGAGGAGGAGGTGGTACTGGCGTCAAACTCACATACTGAGGGATTGCTCAATGAACTACATCGCCGACGGATATCTGAAGCTTTCTCAAAGCAATTAGGTCACGCGCCGAAGATCGCGATAGAGATCCGAGAGACATTAGGTGAGACCCCCGAATCGTGTCGCGCCCACCTCAGAAATGAGCGTCTAGAGCTTGCCAAGAGACAATTTGGGGAAGATTCTTTTGTGAGAGCTCTTACTGAACGATTTAACGCGACTATACCTTTAGAAACGATTCAACCAAGAGATGGAGATAGCCATGTTTGATGGTCCATTACAGGAAATGATGAAGCAAGCTCAGAAAGTTGCCGAGCAGATGAAGGAAGCACAATCAAAGCTGTCGGAGCAAGAAGTCATAGGTGAATCAGGCGCAGGCCTTGTATCCGTGACTCTAAACGGCCAGGGTGACTGTAAGTGCGTAGATATTAACCCTAATGTGCTCACTGATGAGCCCTCTATTGTTGGTGAGTTGGTGGCCTCCGCAATCAATGATGCGAATAAGAAATTAGAAATGATGAAACAAGAATCAATGGGGAGCTTAACCCAGGGTCTTAACTTACCCCCAGGATTCAAATTCCCTTTTTCATGAGTATTTCACCGCTTTTACAAGATCTTGAGAATGCCCTCCGATGCCTGCCGGGCGTGGGACCACGGTCAGCCGCTCGTATGGCACTCCATTTGCTGGAGAGAGATCGTGATAGAGGGTTAAATCTGGCGAAAACTCTTCAACAAGCGCTCACAGAAATTGAGTACTGTGAGCGTTGTCGGAATTTGACTGAAATCCAGCCATGCCGGATTTGCCAAGATGATTCTAGAGATCAAAACTTGCTGTGCGTGGTGTCATCTCCGAGTGATATTCTCGTAATCGAGCAGTCGGGTTTGTTTCGAGGTCGATATCATTGCCTCGCCGGTTTATTAAGCCCCCTTGAGGGGCTTGGTGCCCAAGAGATTGGTCTGGCCACGTTGTATGAAAGGGTGCTAAGAGAAAAACCTGACGAATGTTTGGTGGCACTCGCGTCCACAGTCGAAGGTGAGGCAACCACACATCAGATAGTAATGGGGCTTGAGGGCTCTGTTTGTGTTACTCGGCTCGCGCAGGGGGTACCCGTCGGTGGTGAACTGGATCATCTCGATATTTCAACGCTTTCTCAAGCGCTTACCTCACGTACTGAGGTTCAGCGTTGATGGTTTTAGACTGGATTGATCAACAGGCTGCTCTGGATGACTTGGTTGCCATTATTTTAGAGTCATCCGCGATCGCCATTGATACAGAATTTGTGCGCGTTTCAACTTTTCATCCTAAGCCGGGTTTGATTCAAGTAGGGCTGCAATCAAAGGCTTTTTTAATCGACCCACTTGTCGGCTTAGATTTACACCAATTAGGTGATGTCCTTAGTAGCCGTGTTACATCAATATTGCACGCCGCTCAAGAGGACTACGAAGTGCTATTTCGATCAACAGGGCAGCTTCCCGGGCTGGTTTTTGATACACAAGTTGCTTACGCGCTGCTCAATGCAAAAATCTCGCCGAGCCTATCTACTCTTGCGTCAGAATTGTTGGGTAGAGAGATTTCTAAACAAGAAACTCGTTCAGATTGGACACGCCGTCCGTTATCACATGCGCAGTGTCAATACGCCAAAGATGATGTGTTAGTGCTTGAGCCGCTTTATGAGATTCTATCGGAGCAACTCGAGAAGGCTGGCCGACTCGACTGGATGCATGAGGAAATGCAATCGATTCAAGAACGAAATGCTTCGATTTTGCTAGGTGGCGATCTTGAAACGCAAATTTACAAATTCGGTAAGGCATGGCGATTAAGCCCGACAGGAATGTTCCGGTTAGTACAACTTGTGAAATGGCGTGAAGAGGCGGCCCGCCGGTTTGATCGACCAAGAAAGCAGGTTTTGAGTGATCAATCAGTATTCTCATTAGCCATTTCTGGTGATGTTGGTCGTCACCATCATTTAGTTAGTCAGCACGGTCTGAGTGATAAACAAGCGGATCGATATGGTGGGCAATTAAAGTCATTGATCGAACACACCATGGGTGCTGAGACTGTCAGCCCGCCGCCGCCGCCCTTGTCAAGGCATTTAAAAAATATTTTTAAGGACCGTCAGGCTCAAGTCGAATGCATTGCTCGAGGGTTGGGAATCGCTCCAGAAATGCTTGTAAAAAAGCGACAGCTAGTGGCTTCACTGGACGGTCGAGGATGGAAGCCGTTGGGATGGCGTAAAATAGTTTTGGAGGACATATTTCATGCGGGTAGTTGAAATTTTTAAAGGTAACAAACGTGACGAAATGTATCTCTATGTAGATCAAAAAGAGGGTTTGAAATCGATTCCTGAGGATTTACTAGTCACATTCGGTAATCCGGAATCGGTCATGACTTTCCCTCTAACCAAATCCAAAAAATTAGCACGTGTCAAAGCCTCTGAGGTGCTTGAATCAATAGAAAGACAAGGTTATTTCTTACAGATGCCCCCAGTACCGGCGGCATTAGCTGAAGCTCAAATTACTGCGATGGTAAAGGCAGAGCAGCAGTTGACCGACGCTCAAAGTGAGTAACCAGATTACTAAAGGTAAGCCGAGAAGCCCGACTGTAAGCATCGACGCGATCGCTGCGATGATGATCATATATGCATTTGCTATATTGTTAACTGCGATTCTGTCGGCGACAGCAGTAAGGTCGTCCTGAAGCAGTGTGTACAAAGGTAAAGCAAGAAAACCGCCTCCAGCACTCGTCAAAACAAGGCCTGTCGATGCAATTGTATAGTTCGAAATTTGAATCAAAAGGCTTCCTATCACCATCGCGAAAGCGCCAAGAAGGATTCGCCGAACCAAGCCTTGTTGCTTCAATAAAACTCCACCAATTACCCCAAACGTGATGCCGAGCACGAAATAACCGAGTAATTTTCCAACAGACTGTGGTGCTAAATGCCAGATATCTGTTGCCAAAATTGGTAGATGGGTCAGCCACACAGAGCCAACGGCCCAAAACCCGCTCAAACACCAAATCGCAGACATTGATCGTTGATCCTTTCTTTGCCGATTAATTAGTTCGATCAGAGATTGTTGGACGCTTTCTGAGCGACCTTTAAGCGTGGGTAACAGCAAAATTCCAAGGCAACCAATGACTGCCAAGATAATTATCAAAAGGATTAATAGGTGAGGCGATGACACGATCCAATTAGCCGCTAAGAGCGTCCCCGCAAGTATAGAAATAAAAGTCGCTGTTTCCATCCAGGCATTACGGTCTAGAATCTCGTCACGATCGCTGAGCCGGGGAATGAGTGCGTATTTCAATGGGCCTATGAAAGCTGACTGGATTCCAAACCCTGCAACGCAAATAAGTAGAACCCATCCAATTTTGTTTACAATTGCAAAACAGGCGATTGATGCAAGGGCGAGCTCCATTAGTTTTAAAATAAATAACCATTTCTTTGGCGGTTGTTTATTTGCTTTAAACGCCGCGAGACCAGCGAAAAAAATAAAGGGCAATATAAAGCATAGGGCAGCGATATTTGCTAGGACAACTGGATTAAGCCCAAACAGGTCCCAAGATAGTGCTGTTATCGCTATCACAAATGCTGTTTTTACTAAATTATCATTGGTAGCCCCAGCGATCATTGCTACCAAAAGGCCAGCAAAACCCAGATCAGTTTTCAGGTTAGAGCCTCCATGTATTGTAAGAGCACCGTAAAAATTACATTAAACTCATTAACCNNAATCACGACGTTTTTTGCCGTCTAAATGTGTAAGTTGATGACTTGATCTTATGAGCCGTTCTCTTGCTCAAACNAANCNCCATTGTGACAAACCTNTATTCGAGGTCAACAGGTTAGTTTATCTTGAATNGAAAAAANNCGTGCCATCTCAAAATTATTGCGNAGCGCNATACCTCTNGGNGATTTTTGNTATAACAAATCGATATATCTTTGNTNCTCTTATACGATCAGGCAGATGGATTCATTGCTCCCTCAGTCGAATGTATTTTTTGTAAAACGGTTGATAACAGGATTGCATTTAATCGAGCAATACTGAAATACGAGTCCCTGGAGTTGACGTCCAACCTTGACCCTAAATGGATGTTTCCGGAGCTCAAGATGAGTGTTAATAAAAGAAGAAACAAAAAATCAGAGCGGGTTTCGTCTGTGAAGGCGATAGAGCAAATACCCTTACTTCAAGATGATTTAAAACTGATCACGGTTGTTGATTCGGAACTTGAAAAGAAATTGCAGAATGTAGGAATCACATCACTTGTGTAAATCACCAATTTGTCTCGCGCGAAAATTGCCACCTCGACACAAATCTTGTGAAATTCACTGGCCGTATAAAGCGTGATGACTTGGTTAGTCAAGCGTGCCAGTTGCTGAAGGATTGACGTGATATTTATGCTATCAGCTTTTGACCAAGCTGGGCACTAGCTGGTTTTTTTGTTTTTATGCGACGGACTCATGTTGAGTCTGCTGAGGTTTTGTCCGGCAATGCTTTTTTTAAAACAACGAATCCAACGACAGCTGAGATAATCGACCCAGTCAAAATACCGAGCCGGTCCAATCCTGCCAAAGGATTGCCCATTCCACCGAACGCGAGAGATCCGATAAAGAGCGACATTGTAAAGCCAATACCACACAGGAAGGCCACCCCAAGTAGTTGTCCCCAATTCACATGTCTAGGCATGCTTGCGATACCGAATTTCAAAATGAAGTAGCAAAAAATCATCACACCAATTGGTTTGCCAATGAGCAGGCCGCCCGCGATCCCTAAGGGGACTGGATGTCCTAAAATTGATAGTCCTTGTTCACCAATTGCAACACCCGCATTTGCAAAAGCGAAAAGGGGTAAGACGATATAACTTGAGAAGCCATGCAACTCATGCTCCAGTTTCACCACAGGTGAGGATTCCTGTTTAGGTAGTGAATATGGGATGCAAAAACCTAGTGCTACGCCTGCGAGCGTCGCGTGAACCCCTGACTTCAGCACAGCGACCCACATAATGAATCCGATGAAAAGGTATGCGGACTGGTTACCCACGTTGAGGCGATTCATCAATATAAGGACGCTGAGGGCGGCAAATGCTACGCTAAGCGCTCCTATACTCAATTGGTCAGTATAAAATATGGCGATGATGACAATTGCACCTAAATCATCGGCAACCGCGAGGGTTAAAAGGAATACTTTCAGGGCGACAGGGACGCGAGGCCCAAGTAGGGCCAATACACCGACAGCGAAAGCGATATCGGTTGCCGCTGGGATCGCCCAGCCATTCACTGCACCTTCAACATCGCGTGTAATGATTAAATATATTAGCGCTGGTGCCGCCATTCCTCCAACCGCAGCGCCGAGCGGAAGGAATGCTTGGCGGATATCTGACAGGTGTCCGACCATGAGCTCACGTTTAATCTCGAGACCGATCAAAAAGAAAAATATCGCCATCAAGCCATCGTTGACCCATAGAAGGAATGGTTTATCTATTATTATAGGACCCACTCCAAGGACCACTTTCGTGGAGAAGACGTCTTCGTAGTAGGATGCCAGTGACGAATTCATGATTGTCATCGCCAAAATGGCCATAATCAGGAGCAGGACGCCGGGACCCACTTCCGAGTGGAGGACAGCATTCAGCTTTTTAAACGGTCCTAAACTTTGATTTGGGGATTCCATATGCGTCAATGTCTCCTTGTCTACGCTAATTTTTAGTTACGAGTCCACAAAATTTATGCATGTCTTAAGAGTCAATAATGCGAAGGCAGAAGCCCAATGGCAAGAGTTGCCTTCCCCAAAAGTCGAAAAAGGCGAAATTTATAGTCAGGTTGAGGCTGCTGAATTGAATCGAGCAAACCCTCCCCAGATCAGGGAGTCTCTATCTTGGAAAGTTTGAGAATCCGATACATGGACCCTGATGTTCAGGGGTCATTGATAAGATTGATGAGAGTATCGAGGAGGTATATCAGACGATGCAGCATGATAAAAGATCGGTACGTGGATCGAGCTAACGAAATGAGGACGCAATGAGTCACTACGATTTGATCGTCATCGGCGCAGGTAGCGGGGGTGTCCGTGCTGCCCGTATGGCGGCCAACTTCGGCGCAAAAGTCGCAGTCATCGAAGACCGCTATCTAGGAGGGACATGTGTCAACGTGGGTTGTGTTCCGAAAAAATTATATGTCTACGGTTCGAGTTTCTCTGAGTCGATAGTAGATGCTTCAGGTTACGGATGGGATGTAAAAAATAATGGCTTCAACTGGGCGAAGCTTCGCGATAGTAAAATCAATGAAATCAATCGTTTGAATATGGTTTATGATCAAATACTGAGTAATTCAGGGGCCGAACTGATTAATGGTCGAGGTAAAATAATAAATCCACACACCGTAGGCGTGGGTGATCGTCGCCTGACTGCGCAAAGAATTTTGATCGCCACGGGAGGATGGCCACGGAATCCTGATATGCCAGGAATTGAATTGACGAAAACCAGTAATGAAATTTTTGACCTAGAACACTTGCCCAATCGCATTCTCATTGTTGGTGGAGGCTATATTGCTGTGGAGTTTGCCGGTATTTTCGCGGGTCTTGGGGTGGAGACCACATTATCCTATCGTGGTCCGAATCTTCTGAAAGATTTTGATCGAGAGATCGTAAATCAATTAATTGAAGAGATGAAAAACAAAGGCATAAATATTCGACTGAATCACCGGCTTTCTGGTTTTGAGAGGATGGCGGATGGTATATGGGTTGATCATTCGGGTGATAAGGATGATGACCTTGTAATTGATGATGTGTTAATGGCCGTTGGTCGTGTCCCGAACACGTCGGATCTCGGACTCGAGAATACTGCAGTAACAACCCGTCTAGACGGGTCGATTGAGGTTTTTGAGAATTTTCAAACTCAAGAATCTTCGATTTATGCAGTTGGTGATGTGACGGGCAGCTTGGCATTAACACCCGTGGCTTTGGCGGAGGGTATGGCTCTCGCTAAGTATCTTTTTGGTGATGAGCCAAAAGCGGTAGTCGATTATGATCTGATCCCGACCACTATCTTTAGCCAGCCTAGTATCGGAGTTATCGGGCTCTCAGAAGAAGAGGTCGTATCAAAAGGACACCATGCGAAAGTCTTTGTGAGTCGATTTAATCCCATGAAGTACACTTTAAGTGGCCGGCAAGAGCAGAGCATATTTAAACTGATCGTCGATGCGGCGTCAGACAGGATCCTCGGTCTTCACACGCTTTCACCAGACGCCGGCGAGATACTTCAGGGATTTGGTGTCGCATTGAAAGCAGGCGCAACGAAATCAGATTTTGACCGAACTATCGGGATTCATCCGACGGCAGCGGAAGAGTTGGTCACCATGCGTGAACCGACACGGATTATTGGTGCATAAATGGATTCGAAAGTCCTCTCATACGTTGGTATTAGCTGGAGCGGGGCATGCCAATATTGCGTTGATTCGACAGTTCATTACCTGATAAAAGCTTGGAGGGAACTTGGTTTGAGGCCCCACCGGGTTGATGGCGTTACCACCGAAACGTCGTAAAGACATTTCATGGATTTTCATTCACATTTCTCAGATAACAATTATAGAAATACACAGTAGGAATGTTTCATGAGCTATCAAAGCGAATATGATCGATCCATTATTGATCCACAGGGATTTTGGTTAGATAAGATCGATCTTATCGAATGGGTGCAGAAACCACAGATTGCGCTCGCGGATGATATGAATGGGATCGAACGGTGGTACCCCGATGGAGTCCTCAACACCTGTTACAACGCCATTGATCGCCATGTTGAGGCAGGCCGCGGTGATCAGGTTGCTATCTACTATGATTCACCTGTTACCAATACTAGAAAATCAGTTACATACTCACAGTTGAAAGAGCAAGTGTCTAGATTTGCGGGCGGTCTCGCTTCGCTCGGCGTTGGCACCGGCGATAGGGTTATTATTTACATGCCGATGGTCCCTGAGGCTGTCACTGCGATGCTGGCATGCGCTCGTATTGGTGCGATTCATTGCGTGGTATTTGGTGGTTTCGCTCCCAACGAATTAGCGTCGCGTTTGTCAGACGCGGCACCAAAAGTAATTGTTACCTCAACTTGTGGCATCGAGATCAGCAAAGTCCTCGAGTACATGCCCATAGTAAATGAGGCTATCGCCCTATCTGATAGGAAGCCCGATCATGTTGTTGTACTGGAACGTCCACAGGTCACATTTAAGCCAAAAATTGATCGAGATATCACATGGTCTAACTTAATGACGACTGCTCATCCTGTAGATTGCGTTCCGGTGAGCGCCACGCACCCACTGTATATCCTGTATACGTCGGGTACCACTGGAAAACCAAAGGGTGTGGTCCGTGATAATGGTGGGCATGCGGTAGCGATGTGCTACTCCATGAGCGCGGTTTATGATATCAGTCCAGGAGAAGTGTTCTGGGCTGCAAGCGATGTGGGTTGGGTTGTCGGGCATTCTTATATCGTCTATGCCCCTTTATTATATGGATGCTCGACCGTGTTATATGAGGGAAAGCCGGTACAGACTCCGGATGCGGGAGTATTTTGGCGTATTGTGCAGGAATATAAGGTCAAAATTTTATTCTCTGCACCGACCGCCTTTCGGGCCATTCGAAAAGAGGATCCGCTCGGCGAACATCACAAAAATTACGATCTTGGCTCGCTTAAGGCCTTATATCTAGCTGGCGAACGACTTGATCCACCAACCTATTATTGGTTACACGAACTTTCTGGTCTACCAGTCGTCGATCATTGGTGGCAAACAGAAACAGGGTGGGCAATAGCTTCTAACCCACGAGGATTGCAGTCATTCGAACCAAAAGCAGGCTCAGCAACTATGCCGACCCCAGGTTTTAAGGTCGAGATTTTGGACGATAATGGTAAACAAGTATCTGCCGGTGAGCAGGGCAATGTGGTGGTTAAGCGACCATTACCGCCAAGTTGTTTGCCGACCGTTTGGGGTAATCAAACCCGTTTCGAAGAAGGTTATCTCAATACGTATCCGGGCTACTATCTGTCAGGCGATGGTGGCTTTATTGATGGAGAAGGTTATGTTTTTATTATGGGTCGGACAGATGACGTCATCAATATCGCCGGCCATCGTCTATCGACCGGTGAAATGGAAGAAATTGTGGCAGCTCATCCATCGGTAGCAGAATGCGCGGTTATTGGCGTGGCCGATGACTTAAAGGGCCAACTGCCGTTGGGGCTTGTGGTGCTTAAAGATGGTACCACCCAGTCGCACGAGGATGTGGAAAAGGAGTTAATCGCATCAGTTCGGAAAACGATCGGTGCAGTTGCATCATTTAATAGAGCAATAATCGTCGGTCGACTACCAAAAACTCGTTCCGGAAAGATACTGCGGGGCACACTCCGGAAGATCGCTGACGGTGAGTCTTATATCATGCCCTCAACGATAGAAGACCCAACAGTCTTATCTGAGATCAAGGAATACTTCTAGATATAGTTAGAAAAAAACTACTAATTAAACTAAAAAGTTTTGATTTCATTTTGATATTAATAGGTCCAACGTAGCGCTGTTAATCAATTGCCCTGGCGAATCAAGCTCCAAGCGTTGCTCGACCTGAAAACGCTTCTGAGAGTGCTCGTAGGCAGGATCATAGTGATGTTCTAAGAGGCTCTCGGCAAGTTCTATCCATTGTTGTTCGGCAATAAGATGTAGCCAATCATTTATCCGCTGCCGTCCGTGACGAAACGCTAACTGCTCGATTAAAGATTTAGTATTTTCCGGAGCTTCGACCAGATGATTATACCGCTCCACAGAATATCGTGCTCGTTTTGACCGTTCGCAGTCCACTGCAACAGCCCTCGCATCGATGAGGCTTTGAAAAAGCTGTTTTGGTAAATGTAGGTTTCCGATTTTTGATGACTCGGACTCAACGAAGACAGGCTTTGTTTGGTCGATATTGAATAGACTTTCGTACAGACGTGTTTCAAAAAGTTTTTGTGATGGTTGGTTTTGTTTTGGTTCTGCGCCAAGAATAGACCCTCGGTGACAAGCCAGCGCTTCTAGATCAAGGACCTGTTGGCCTGCTTGCTTTATTTCTGCGAGAAGATCGGTTTTCCCGATGCCCGTCGGACCCGTGATAACGATGAACTCAGTATCCAAAATCAGATTATTTAAATCATTTTGTATCTTCTTACGATAGGCTTTGTAGCCTCCTCGAAGTAATGTAACAGGCCAACCGATTTCGTGCATGACCAGAGCCATGGATGTTGAACGTTGCCCTCCACGCCAGCAATAAACTAACGGCCTCCAATTCTTTGGTTTTTCGATAAATCTCTCGATGTGTTTGGCGATATTTTGACTGGTGAGTACTGCGCCTCGTTTTCGTGCAATAAACGGATCCACCTGTCGGTAGAGGGTGCCAACTTCAGATCGCTCAAAGTCGGTGAGTACAGGCAGGTTTATTGATCCTGGCAGATGGTCTTCGGAAAATTCTGAGGGGGAGCGGACATCAATGATCGAATCGAATGGTCGATCATCACTTAAGACTTCATTAATTTCGGCGACTTTAATCTTGCGTTGCATGTTGACTTGGTGCGTTTGCACCCTAATACTTTTCTACCGTTGCAGGTGTGGCTCAGCTGGTAGAGCACCCCCTTGGTAAGGGGG